>PLLV01000146.1 GCA_003142295.1 Syntrophaceae bacterium | reverse complement strand
GGCAACGGATGATTCCAGCTCCGTAAGATTATTATCTTCCACAATAAGACTTTTGATAACAGTGAGATCGGGGGCAAGCGATTTGAGTCTGACAATCTCTGTAAGAGATATACCGCCATGAAGCTGCACCTTGTGGGCTCCGATTTTTTTGCAAAGATCAAGAATTTTTTCCGCACTGTTCAAATAGGTAATCAATACGGCAGATGCAGGCGGCTTCAGCAGACGGATGATTTTGGCCGCATCCTCTGCGGGCAGGTCCTCCTTATGAACTGTAAGTCCCAACGGAAATCCGATCTGATGGACGCCTGCCTCCACAAGCATCATGGCTTCTGCTCTATCGGCGACACCGGCTATCTGAACGATTCCTCGCATGGAAATATCTGCCAGCAGGGTGCATGATGCTGCAGCTTACGCACCCTACAACATTTCAATTATTATTTCGGCGGCCCCTTTGGCCTTCTTAAGAAGGGTTGCGTCATCGATGATTTTTCCGACGAGATTGACCGCGCTTGCGGGAACGGGGTCAGACCCGGTGCTCATCGGCGTCCGTCCGAAGAATATAGCCATTGCCCTTCCCGGCGGCCAGTAGCCGATATCGCCAACTTTCACCTTTGTTGTTGCCGTTTCATCGAGAGACGCCGTTACGGGTATCTCAAAGTAATATTCATCGCCCCATTCGTCAGGCCTTGCCTTGATGGGAAGCCTTTCTGCTATTGCTTTTGCGCACGCTGTATCGAAGAGCTCGGCCCTTAACGTTACATTGCCCATAGTTATTCTCACCTGCGTCGGCATGACGTAAAATCCCCTCTTTTCAATATCCAATTGCTTTAGCGAATGATGCTCTTGATTTTCTATAAGCCGTAGATGTCCACAAACCTATCTATGATCTCCAGGAACTCATCCGGCAATCTCTCTCTGACGTTCGCAACAATATTCTCCGGTATCTCCCTGTAAGATGCATGGGCAATGCCTCCTGCAATACATGCCATCGTGTCACTGTCACCGCCGAGAGATACGGCTTTTCTTACGGCGTCTTCGAAATCTTTGGACTCCAGGAAGGCTATTATGGACTCCGGTACGGAACCCTGAGACGACACATCAAAACGGTATTCGGGTCTTATATCGTCGAGGGTGCGGTTAAGGTTATAGGTGAACCGTTTCTCTATCTTGCTTTTTATAAAATCCTTATTTTCGCCCTTGCGGGCAAAAAAAATCGAGAGCGCCGTTGCCTGAGCTCCTTTTATTCCTTCGGGGTGATTGTGAGTGACAGAGGCGCTTCTTTCCGCTTCTTCCAGGACCGCTTCAATGGAATCGAAGGCAAAGCCGACGGGGCTCACTCTCATGGCGGAACCATTGCCCCAGCTGTTGTATGGCCTGCCGTCCGGAGAAAATATCCATTGATAGAACGATGACCCATAACCTGCGCCGGGGTACCTTCGCCCGAAGGTCTTAAAGGCTGTTGCGTAATCGACTTTTTCTAAAATTGAATAGGCTGCTGCCACTGTCAGGACCGTATCGTCCGTAAAATGCGAATATCGGCCAAAGAGAGGAAAGCCCGTATACTTTATGGGATGGGCCTCGTACACGGAACCGATAACATCACCTGCAATTGCCCCTAACATATTCACACTGAAGAGAAACTACACTGAAAGATCAGAAATTATTGAAAAGGATTTATCCGCGACTCAATGAACTCTCGCCTACAGTCTTATTTCCATCCCCTGGTAAACGGCAAAACACTCCAGTTCTTCATTACTGCCGCCCGTAATTTTCCGGCAATCCGCTACCATCTCGTCTATGCCCTCATCGGACCTTTCCTGGTTGTGGTGGAACAATCCGAATTTCCTGACCCGCGCTTCCAGGGCTAACCTTAAAGCATCCCGATAAACAGAATGTCCCCAGGTTTTCGTCTTCTTATACTCCTCCTCGGTGAATTCGGCATCATGCACAAGAAGGTCTGCGCCGGCAGAAAAATCGCGATAAGCCTGGAAATCGACGCCACCGGGATGTTTAAAAGTCAATTCATTGTCCGTGAGGAAAACGAAACTCTTACCGTCTTCCGTAAATCTATACCCCACGCCTTGATTGGGATGGCTGAGTGGGATAGGGGTAATAGACATTGATTTTATGGTAAACGACTCCTCGCAGGCGTCATGGTAGATGATATTGGCTCTTATGTCTTCAAAATTGACGGGGAAATTGGGAGGCGCCATGATTTTTGAAATCATCTCTTTTACGGATGCCTGGGCAAACGGGCACCCAAACATGATAATCTGTGTTTTTGTGAAGTATATGGGCTGGAAAAAAGGAAATCCCATGATATGGTCCCAATGGGCATGGGTAAAGATCATCGTATATTGGAAGCGCTTTTCGGTAATCAGCCTGTTACCGAGCGTTCTGATACCCGAACCGGCATCAACGATGATTATGTCATCATCTTTTGTTCTTATTTCCAGACAGGTGGTATTACCTCCGTACTTCAAATACTCCTTTCCCGAAACCGGTATGGAACCTCTTGCACCATAGAATCTAACAATCATTATATATTACTCTCCGGATTTTATTACCTGCTTCTTTTATATCCTCAGTATATCATTTCATTATTAAGGTGTCATATCGACC
>PLLV01000185.1 GCA_003142295.1 Syntrophaceae bacterium | reverse complement strand
GTAGGTGTTGTCGAGAACTTGTTATCATCCATTTATTTATTAATATGCCGAATTGTTACGTTGTCTTGTTAAGATTTTTGACGATTTATCCATCTTTTTGACTTGATAGCATATTTTTTTATATTTCATAGAATAAGCTTAAAATAAATGTTAGGAGCAAACAGATATGAAATCAAATCCAATAAAAGCATTATCCGATCTCTTAGGTAAGCTTGTCGTTGAGCATGGTTCGGCGGTGATACAAGAGAAGCATATCTCATTGCTGAAGGAGCAATTCTCGATTCTTGAGAGAGAGAACTCGAAACTTCTGGCGGATAAAACAGAGCTTCAATCGAAGAACCAAGTTCTTGAGACGGAGAATGAGGCACTCAAAAAAGAAAACATACAATTGAAAAAGAGAATACAAATTGACGAGCAACCTCCCCATGATAACCTCCTTCACGAAATTGAGATAAAAGTTCTTCTATATCTTTCAAGCAATAGCGGAAGAGATACAAAACAGATTTCTAAAGCACTAAATATTACGGAAGAAATAATCAAATTCCACACAGTAGAATTAAAAACAAAAAACATGATAGTTTCCGAACATGTTCCTATGGACGATGATATTTTGTCATTAGATCAAACAGGCCGTAGATATTTAATTGAACATAATTTAATTGAACATAACTTAATGTCCTAACCAGTTGTTCCACCGGATCGCCCAAAATCGGGCTCCCGGTGCACTTTTATGTACTCTCTTTCGATCCGTAATCCTCAGTTTAAATGAATCCACTACTGAAACTTTGTACGTGACAAAGATAACGCTTGAGCGGGCAATTCTGACTTATTATATCATTTCATTATTAAGGTGTCATATCGACCCCTTCGTTTTACTCAGGGTAAACTCCGGGAGATATCTTTTAGTTTTACCCCCCCTGGAGCCACCTCTTATTCCTAAGGACCGTGGGAACGCTCCCCGAATCTTGTACCGTCCATCTGCGCGAGGGCGCAGCCCGCGGCAATCTTATCCCTCTGTCATTCGTGCTCTCTTATTGTCATTCCCACCCCCCATTTGTCATTCCTGCCCTCGATAAGGACATTCGAGGGCAGGCTCCATCGGGAATCCAGGCGAAATGAAGCATAAGCAAGACTAAAGCCTGGCACTACACTAAGCAATGATAAAAGGAGAAAAAGCAGCCCCTAAAATTTCTTGCATTATGCACCCATAAAGGGTACAATCGCACCCGTTATGAGTACAATGCCTGGAACCGATCAGCTTGCGACAACCCTTTTTGGCAAGACGCGCCGGACTGTACTTGCCCTGCTTTATAGCCATGTGGATGAGAGCTTTTACCTGCGGCAGCTCACCCGCATGGCAGGCGTCGGTATGGGTGCCGTACAAAGGGAACTAAAGGCGCTTGTCGACGCAGGTATCATCAACCGGAAGGTTCAGGGCCGTCAGACATATTTCCAGGCAAACCATCAGAGCCCTGTATTTGAAGAACTCAAAAGCCTAATCATTAAAACGGTGGGGGTAGGTGATGTTCTGCGGGCAGCCCTGGCGCCTTTGGCCGAGCGCATTGATGTGGCTTTTATTTATGGTTCTATTGCGCGTGGCGGAGAGCGAAAGGGCAGCGATGTTGATATATTAATCGTGGGAGATATAACCTTTGCTGAAATCGTCTCGGCGTTAAGCCGTGCCGAGGAGACCCTGCGTCGCGAAATCAATCCCACTATCTATCCTCGTACTGAGTTTCTCACAAAAGTGCGGGCAGGACATCACTTTGTCAGTACTGTCTTGCATGGCGATAAGATATTCTTGATTGGGGATCAAGATGGGCTTAGAAAACTGGTTAAAAAGCAACTGGCTGGTAGAACACAAAAGCAGCCCTCAAGAAATAGATGATCTTCTCAAGGCTGCTGATCGTGACTTGGTAAACTGTCAAGTGGCGGGATTAGATCCTGACTGGAGGTTAAATATTGCCTATAATTCCGCACTGTATTCAGCAACCGCAGCGCTGGCAGCGGAAGGCTACAGAGCCACCCGCGAATCCCATCATTTCAGAACCATCCAATCACTTGCCTATACAATCAAGGCGGATTCTAAGCTAATTGCTCAACTGAATAGTTTTAGGAAAAAAAGAAACATTGGAACTTATGAGATTGCCGGTGCAGTATCCGAGCAGGAAGCCCGTGAGATGGTCTCTCTTGCCATAGAACTTCTTAGAAAAGTCGACGATTGGCTCCGAGATAAACACCCTCAATTGTCCAGGAACAAAAGCTGATACTTTTCCCACACTCCATTCCCACATTCCTTGTCATTCCCGCCCCTCCTCTTGTCATTCCCGACTCGATCGGGAATCCAGTTCCACTGTCATTCCCGCCTCTCGCCCTATTTGCCCCAAAGCATGAGCCCCCTTTGACAAAGGGGGCAACGGGGGATTTGTATGAGTGGTTCAAGTTTCTTTGCCGTCATTGCGAGCACACGCATGGAAAGGTAGGGTCAACTCGGCTCTGCCTTTTCTTGTTGCACATTTCTACCAATAATCATTATTTTTTAGAGATAACTTAGAGTGAGCATTAGGAGGTGTAATGGACTAATATTATATTAAAAAAAGGGTATATTTAAGAGAAGGTGTGAACTCTTAAATATATTTTCTTAAAAATACCGATTGTAGAGAAAAGTATCCTTTTTTATGTTTTCTTAAAAATACTGGTTAATATATTTCTTCCTG
>PLLV01000073.1 GCA_003142295.1 Syntrophaceae bacterium | reverse complement strand
AGACGATATGTATGATGAGCATCCCTGAGCCGGAGAGGCTCTTTGACGGGACGGCCCGAACGTTGCGTCTTGGGGCATAGATCCAATTGATGCCGGATGCAGTAGCGGGTGGTCATGACCGTTTTTCCGTTCGTGTCGGAAAGGGCTTCAAAGGCCGGCTCAGTGACGGTCGCGCCATGGCGTTCATAGAATCGCCGGGCAAGGTCGTTCATCACGTTGGCGTGGAAGTCTAGTTTTTTCTCGGGGTATGGGGCATCGTTGGGCGTAAACGTGATGTTCTGGCGTGGGCATGTTTCACGCCTGATTCGAGTGAGCTCCTCCAAAACATCCCGCCGGATGCCGTTTAATAGGCTTGCGGGAAGGAAGCCCGGTTGTTGAGGTTGAATCGTCAACCTTGCCGTCTGGTAGGGCGTGTTGCCGGTGCTGGTCAGGTGTGTCTCAATCTGCTCTCTGGCACGGGAAGGATTTCGGGAAGGCTCAAACAAAACCTCCTTTACCGTCCCGGCTTCATTGCCGTCTTCGTCTCGCACCGTCAGGCGGATTAACGTATCCTCCTGCCTGAAATCCATTTCCACAGCTATGCGGCGTTCGCTTGAGGATTTCTTCAGGATTCTGGCAAGGGCCATGTCATGGTTGCGATAGAGGCGGATGCCGATTTCCAGACCATTCATACTGTTCGGGTAGATTTTTTCTTTCTCCACCCGGTCCACACGAAATCCTGCCAGATCGTTATTCTTTGTGAAAAAGCAAAGCCCGTCCCCGTTTTGCAGATCATGGCGGGATATTCGAAAAAAATCTTTACTCACACCGGTGATTTCACCCATATACTGTCCTATGGCTTTCTGCGTGTCAATGGAGGCAACCTTTTCTCCCGGGCCGGAAATAAAGTACTGGGTATAGCCGCGGTTGAAGGTCCTTTCCGGGTCCGGCGAAAAGGTGAGTGCGCTCACACCGGAACTGCTCTTCCGGTAATCGGAATGCCCGCTGATGAATCGGTCGATGGCCTGCCGGTAGGCGGCCGTTACATTCTTTACATACTCAATCCCCTTGTATCTTCCTTCGATTTTAAAGGAGGTGACTCCGGCCGCAACCAGGTCCGGTACCCTGTTCATCAGATTCAGGTCTTTCAGGGAGAGGAGAAATTTGTTTTTCTGGATAACGTTCCCGTCGCCATCGGTCAAGGTGTAATGGGATCGACAGGGCTGGGCGCAGACGCCGCGATTGCCGCTCCGGCCCGTCACGGCCTGACTCATGTAACATTGCCCGCTGTAGGAAACGCACAATGCCCCGTGCACAAAAAATTCCAGCTCTATCCGGCTGGTGTTCCGGCGAATGTCGGCAATTTCGTCAAGAGACAGTTCTCTGGCCAGGATCACCCGCTGGAAGCCGACGGCCTCAAGGAACCGGACCTTCTGGGCAGTGTTGTTGTGCATCTGGGTGCTGGCAATAAGAGGAATCGGGGGGAGATCCAGCTCCAGCAAACCAACATCCTGGATAATCAGACCATCGGCGCCCAATTGATAGACCTCCCGGATGATATCGAGAGACTCGGCGAGTTCCCGGTCCGTCAAGATGGTATTGAGCGCCACATAGACCTTGGCGTAATAAAGGTGCGCATGCCGGATCAGGCGGGCAATGTCGGCTACGCTCACTCCCGCGTCGGCCCTGGCGGAAAATTTTGGAGCGCCGATATACACGGCATCAGCGCCGTGATCTATAGCGGCGATCCCGATGTCGGCGTTGCCCGCCGGTGATAAAAGTTCCAGTGATGTGACCATTTACTATTCCTAAAAACTTCCTTCTTTAAAGCTTCCCCGCCCCTCGCGGGAGGGGATTGAGGGAAGGGGGTAATTTTGCTTTCACCCTCACCCTAACCCTCTCCCCTCAAAGGAGAGGGAATTAAAGTTTCTCATATGTGTAAAATCCGGTCACTTACTCCAACAGAACCGTTTATTCCGTCGGCGGTCTTTTTGATGAATTCTTCCATGATTCTTTTAGCCTCATCCATAGAGGAGTATGCGCTTGTCTGTATACCGGGGCTGCCTCCGATCATGGCGGACAACGGCCGCCCAAATAGAGTCCGATGCAGGCATAAGACAGGCTTCTTTAATGCCGTGGCCCATCCCAGTTCATAGCCCACCCCAAGGGACGGCGCCGTAACTTCGGCCACCACGAGATCACAGGATGCAAGCCAGGCCATGTCCCGGTCATGGGTATACCGGTCGCCGGGTCCGTCGTCGCCTGCCTCCGAGAGAGCGGGATCGCCCACATGTTCGGTCAATACTTCCCCGTAAGATCGCAACCACGTGATCATGGTTTCATATATCGCGGAGTCGTCCCGTCCCGCTCGGATCGATCCGGCAAAATAGATTTTCATGTATTCCTCCTTCGGCACCATGCGGTCATACCATAATTACGCCGTCCAATTAGGCCGCTCGGCCTTTCGGGCTTGCACAGTTTCCGCAAGCCAATGCTCAATTTCCCGAACCATGTAGAAAGTTGGTGTCAGGAGATTATCATCAGGCGCAATCCTGCCTTCATCTACGGCAATTTTCGCCAGGGTTGTGTAAGGGTAAATGCGGATACCCTGCGATACTTTCACAGTGTTCAGAGGCAGCGAATCGGCAAAAGTCAGGCTCTCGAGAACCGACTCTCTGGTTTCACCAGGACCGCCCAGCATCAGAAAACCCATCTGTCGAATGCCGTGTATCGCCAGCATTTGGGACGTTTTTCGGACCTCATCCGGATTAAACCGCTTATTCATGTTTTTTAGTATCCGTTCACAGCCGCTTTCAAACCCCAGGCTTACTTCCCGGCAGCCCGCCTCCGCCATGAGTTTAATCAGGTCTTCATCGACAAGGCCTGGGTAAAAGATGCACCGCCAATTAATATTCAAATCATGATGGATGATCAGGCGGCAAATCTCTTTGGCATAGGACGCAGGCAGGTTGAAAGTATTATCGACGAAATAGAACTGGCGGAATCCGGCTTCCACAAAGCTCTTCAGTTCTTCGATGGCCTTTTCGGGAGATCGTTTTCTGATTGTTCGTCCTTCGATTGCGGCAGTTGAACAATAACTGCAATTCATGGGACAGCCGCGCCTTGTCTGAAAGGGCATCCATAAGTTCCGGTCATATGCGGACAAAAAACGATTAACACCGGAGACCGGCAATTTACTCAGATTACGAATAAAGGTCCGCGCGCCCTGCAATCCGCGATCTTTCAAATACAGGCCGGGTAACCCCGCAGGATCGGCGTGCCGTTCCAGCCGTTCCAGCAATTGAGGGAAAGCCGTTTCCCCTTCTCCCTGTATGCCCATGTCCGCATCCAGATAGGCCAGGACAGCCTTCGGAAATATACTGTAGCCCGCGCCACCCAGAACAATGGGAGCGTTCGAAAAGTTTCGGCAATGAAGAACAACCTTTTTGACGTCGTCAAGCAGAAATCTCGTACCGTGCATGATCTGATCGTCGATATTTCTAACGGAGATGCCTATCAGGTCGGGACGAAAAGAATCTATCGCATCCTTGATCGATAACCGGGAATCATTATGAGCCATTAAATCCAACATCAAGACATCATGCTCTTTGTCTTGCGTCGCCGCAGCCACATAATTCAAGCCCAGCGGCATAGGCACGATATTGATTTTTTCCGTATTCGCAGAGATTAAAAGGATGCGCATCTTACAATGACCTTCAATTTACAAACGATTATTTCGTAACATTAAACTGGAAACCGTTCGAGTATGTCAAAAAAAGATTTGACACCAATCACTCCCTTAATCTTCTGTGTCGTTCGGCTTTTTGCAGGTTTC
>PLLV01000245.1 GCA_003142295.1 Syntrophaceae bacterium | reverse complement strand
ACATTAAACACTTTTTTGATGAAAGGAGAACGTTATGATTCAACGGTTGAATTATCGGAGTTTATTGATGTTCTTTGTTGTTATCGCTCTGGGATTTTTCATTGTCTCTTGCGGGGCCAAAGCGGTGAAGCCTGTAAGCGAGATGGACACACCCGAGCATCATTTTTATACAGGCATGAAATTCCTCGATCAGGGAAAGTATGCTGATGCCAAAGGAGAATTTGATCGGGCCATTGCACTCGACCCCAAGTACTCAAAGGCCTATGCGGGAAATGGCCTGGCGACGGCCTATCAGGGGGATTTCAAGGCTGCAAATGAATCCATGAAGCAGGCTTGGAAATTTGCAAAGAATGATGATGAGAAGATATTCGTCCATGTAAGCAGGATAAGGCTCTATACATTGGGCAAAGCCGAAAAGGATTGGATCAAAGACGCCAAGAGCGAGTTTGAAAAAGCCATCGCTATCGATCCCAAGTATCCTGCCGCCTATTATTTTATGGGAATTGCCTACAAGACCGCGCTGGATTTCGCTAACGCAGGACAGATGTTCAAGCAGGTAATTGATATCAACCGTGATTACGTCAAGGAGGCGGATGCTGAATGGAATCTGACCCAGAAGATCCAGAGGGCCATGCCGGGGACGATTGCAGGAAAGAAGATTGCGATACTTGAAAGGATCAACAGGGCTGACGCCGCCGCCCTCTTCATGGAGGAATTAAAGATTGATGTCCTCTATAAAAAGAAAACAGTAAAGACCTTCGACACGGCCTTTAAAGACCCGGAAAAGGCGAAGGCTCAGGCGAGCGCTCCTCCGGTAACAGCGACAGATATTGCCAATCATCCCTTAAAGGCAGATATTGAAGGGATTCTCCGGATAGGCGTTCGCGGATTGGAGGTTTATCCTGATGGCTCATTCCACCCGAATGATATGGTAGATCGCGCAACGTTTGCCATGATGATCGAAGACATATTGATCAAAATATCGGGAGACAATTCGCTTGCAACCAAATTTATCGGCAGTACGTCGCCGTTCCCCGATCTGAGGTCCGATTTGCCTTACTTCAACGCGGTGATGGTTGTGACATCAAGAGGGATTATGGAGGCGAAGGACCTTTCCAGCGGCGAGTTTGCGCCTCTCGATCCCGTCCCGGGCGTTGATGCCCTCTTGATTATCCGTAAACTAAAAGAAGAATTAAAAATATTCTAACGGAGACGTTTAATGGCTGAAAAGTCATTGGGCAAGGCTTATGAACCTCAGGNNACAGGCATGCTCCACATGGGGCATGCCTTGAATAACACGCTGCAAGACGTCATGACCAGGTACAGAAGGATGCAGGGTTATAACGCCCTCTGGATGCCGGGAACCGATCATGCGGGGATCGCGACGCAGAATGTAGTTGAACAGGAACTCGCGAAAGAAGGCCTCACCAGACATGATTTAGGCAGAGAAAAATTCATTGAGCGCGTGTGGGAATGGAAGGAGAAATACGGCGGGGTTATCATCAATCAGTTAAAAAGGCTGGGGTGTTCATGCGACTGGTCCAGAGAAGCCTTTACCATGGACGAGAAATTGTCCAGAGCCGTAAGGGAAGTCTTTGTGCGTCTATACAATGACGGACTCATCTATCGGGGCGACTATATCGTCAATTGGTGTCCCCGATGCCATACAGCCATATCGGATCTCGAAGTGGAATATGAAGAGAAGGAAGGTGCCCTCTGGGAGATCAGGTACCCTTACGCAGACGGCACGGGCGACATCGTGGTTGCCACCACGCGTCCGGAGACCATGCTGGGAGATACGGCGGTTGCCGTTAATCCTGATGACAAAAGGTACAAGGACAAGATAGGGGGAAAAGTGATCCTCCCTCTCGTCAACAGGATAATACCGGTCATTGCCGACAGCCATGTAAGTGTGGAGTTTGGTTCAGGAGCGGTTAAGATTACGCCCTCCTCTGATCCCAATGATTTTGCCATAGCCGAGCGGCATCATCTGGAAATCGTAAACATCATTGATGGCAATGGGGTCATCAATGAAAATGGCGGCATCTATCAGGGGCAGGACCGTTACGAAGCCAGGCAAAGTATTCTCCGTGACCTCGAAAAGGGAGGATATCTCTTAGGGAAGAAGCCTTACAGTCATAATGTCGGGCAATGCTATCGCTGTAAGACGGACATAGAGCCCATGGTTTCCGCGCAGTGGTTCGTGAAGATAAAACCCCTGGCAAAGGTGGCAACTGCGGCGGTGATAAAAGGAAAGACTAGAATCCTGCCCTCCATGTGGGAAAGCACATACTTTGAGTGGATGAACAACATCAGGGACTGGTGCATATCAAGACAGATCTGGTGGGGCCACAGGATACCCGTTTGGTATTGCGGGAGCTGCGGAAAAGAAATCGTCTCCACCATAGATCCCGTTGAATGTCCGAACTGCGGCGGCAGCAGCCTTAGGCAGGAAGAAGATGTTCTTGATACGTGGTTCAGCTCCGCCCTCTGGCCTTTTTCAACCCTCGGATGGCCCGAGAAGACAAAGTCCTTAAAGACATTTTATCCCACATCGGTCCTTATTACAGGATTTGACATACTCTTCTTCTGGGTGGCGAGGATGATGATGATGGGGCTCTATGTGATGAAGGATGTTCCTTTCAGGGATGTCTATCTCCATGCCCTTGTCCGCGATGAGCTGGGAGAGAAGATGAGCAAATCCCGGGGGAACATTATAGATCCTCTCGAGATGATCGATAAATTCGGCTGCGATGCGTTCAGATTTACCCTGGTTGCCCTGACAGCCCAGGGCAGGGATATCAGGATGTCGGAGGAGCGTATTGCGGGCTATAAACATTTCGTAAACAAGATCTGGAATGCGACGCGCTTTGCCCTCATGAACCTCGATGATTATACATCTTCCGGGGCTCATATCAGCAAGGACGATGAATCCCTTCCCGACAGATGGATTAAGCATCGCCTGAATATGACTGTTTCGGAAGTTATCAAATCTCTGGATGAGTATCGCTTCAATGATGCCGCATCAGGCATCTATCAGTTTATCTGGCATGAACTCTGTGACTGGTATCTGGAGCTCGTCAAGCCCGAGCTTTATGGGAAAGGCAACCCAGAGAAGAGGCGCGCGGCACAGCACACCCTCCTTACGGTCATGATGTCTTCTCTGAAACTGCTTCATCCCATCATGCCTTTTGTTACGGAGGAGATATGGCAGACCCTCGTAGGCGACGGGACCTCGATCATGGTAAGTGAATTTCCCACACCCCAGGACACTTCCCACGACCCGGTCGCGGATAGACAGATGGGCACCATTATGGACACGATCACTTCTATCAGAAACATCAGAGGTGAGATGAATATAGGTCCATCGAAAAAATTAAAGGTCGCAATTTCCGCGCCCGATGATGAATCGCGGGCGATCGTGGAAATTGGCAGCGGCTATATTACCAATCTGGCTAATCTCGAGGCATTGACCATGACCGCAAGCGGAGAGGATCCCAAGAATGCTGCTACCGGCGTTGTCGGCTCCATGCGGATATATGTGCTCCTGGAAGGCGTGGTAGACTTTGCCGCGGAGAGGAAGAGACTCGAGAAAGAGATGGCCAAGGTGGATAAAGACCTCGCGGTGATATCGAAAAAGCTTGCCAATCGCGATTTCATGGCGAAGGCCTCGAAGGCGGTTGTGGAAAAGGAAGAAGAAAAGTTCAGGGAAGTTAGAGAGAAGCATTCCGTCCTGGTGGCAGCCCTGAAAAGACTTCAGAAGATGAGTTAGAAGAGCATCTATTACTCAGGTCTTCCGGGTATGCATGTATCTGCACGTCAAGGACCTCTATAAGTACACTGGTTCATAAATTCGGTTACGTATTTTATGCCACAGTTCGGAAATTTCCATGTACTATTGTCATTTCGGTGAGCCGAAGCCCTGAGCATCGCGAAGGGGCAGCGAGAAATCTTNNCTTAATAATGAAATGATGTACTAGGCATCTTTATCATCATGTTACAAAAGCATATCATACGCAATATAGTAAAGTCGGCAATTGAGGAAGACGTCGGTGCGACGGATATAACGACGACGGCGGCGCTTACAGGTGAAGAGACCGGCAAGGCCTTGGCTCTTGCCAAATCTGATGTTATTGTGGCAGGCATGGATGTTTTTAAAGAGAGCTTTCTTTTCCTCGATCCAGGCATGCAATTTAAGAGATGCTGCAAAGATGGAGATGTCGTGGAGAAAGGCGGATGCCTCGCGGAGATATCAGGAAATCTCAGCAGCATGCTTACGGCCGAGAGGGTGGCCCTCAACTTTTTCCAACGGATGAGTGGTATTGCGACTCTCACAAGACGATATGTCGATGAGGTCAAAGGAACAAAGGCAAAGATCCTCGACACGAGAAAAACGGCTCCGGGGCTCCGCTATCTTGACAAGTATGCTGTGAGGATTGGCGGCGGTTATAATCATCGATACGGCCTCTATGACGGTGTCCTTATAAAAGACAACCACATTGCTGCTGCGGGCGGCATATCCCAGGCACTGGCCAGAGTTCGCGGACGACTACCCCATACGCTGAAGGTGGAAATTGAAGTAAAAAATCTTCAAGAACTTGAGGAAGCCATTAACTCCGGAGCAGACTTGATAATGCTGGATAATATGTCTCTCGAGGATATTAGAAAGGCCGTCGCAGTAACGGGCGGCAGAGTACCGCTGGAGGCGTCCGGCAATGTTACCCTCGCGAATGTGCGAAAGATCGCCGAAACCGGAGTTGACCTCATTTCCGTGGGGGCCCTCACTCATTCCGTACCGGCATCCGATATATCCTTGAAGATCGAATAGGTTGCCGGCGCTTTAATAGACGCAATGGATTTTAATGAGCAAAACCTGTCTATCCGTCTTTCGGGGAAGCGGATAGGAAATAATATCCACTTTTTTACGGAGGTCGAGTCAACCAACGACGTTCTCTTCAAACTCGCCCGTGGTGGCGCTCCTCACGGGACCGTCGTTATCGCGGAATGTCAGACTAAGGGGAAGGGCCGCCTGAACAGGCAATGGCAGTCTCCGGCGGGCTGTAATATTTATGCCTCCATAGCCCTGAGGCCCCCCATAGAGCCTGTCTATGCCCCCCAGATCACACTCATGACGGGTGTTGCCGTTGCCGATCTCTTGTCAGAGTATTGCGCCGGAGCTGTAACTCTCAAATGGCCGAATGACGTTCAGATCGGAGGCAAGAAGGTTTGCGGCATACTGGCGGAGATGAGCGCTTCTGCCAGGGGTGGAGTGGATTTTATCGTCATAGGGATCGGCATCAATGTGAACATTAGAAAAATGGATTTTGATGAATCGATCCGTAATATGGCGACGTCCCTTGTGGAAGAAGCGGGACATAATATTTCACGCCTTGATCTGACGGCAAAATTGTTCGATAGATTTGATGCTCTGTATACCCGGCTCCTGAACTCGGGATTTGGTTCCATAAAGGATGCGTGGCTCTCATACTGCGATATGGTCGGAAAGCAGGCGCGGGTGATATTCAAGAATGACATACAGTCGGGGAAGGTCCTCGGAATTGATGATTTTGGCGCTCTTGTTATTTCAGATGAAAAAGGAAAGATAAAAATGGTCATTGCCGGCGATGCCTCGGTGGTGAAGGGCTAAAATCCACAGGTGATGGAGAGGCGGGAATCCGGTTTATCGCAGGCAGTGCTTCGTAGCGAGGGTTTGACATATGCTTCTGGTTATAGATGTCGGAAACACCAATACCGTTTTAGGTCTGTACGA
>PLLV01000227.1 GCA_003142295.1 Syntrophaceae bacterium | reverse complement strand
CTCTCCTGGGATTCGGAGATAAGAATTTCCCAGGGATTCAAACCGGCGTACTTTAGAGGCGCCTTTTTCAGGTCGATCTCGCAACCGCCGGATAGGCGCGCAGTCTCACCCACAGAGGAAGAAAGGCCACCCGCACCGTTATCGGTTATACACCGGTAGAGGCCACGGTCTCTTGCCATCAGCAAAAAATCGGTCATCTTTTTCTGGGTGATAGGATCGCCGATCTGAACTGCCGTCACGGGGGAACCCTCATGGAGTTCCTCGGAAGAAAACGTTGCCCCGTGAATCCCATCCTTTCCTATCCTGCCTCCGGCCATGACAACCACGTCTCCGGCCATAATCTCTTTCGTATGCGTAGGCTTCCCCTGAATAACAGAGGGCATGATCCCCCCCGTTCCACAGTAGACCAAGGGTTTCCCGAGAAATCGCTCATCAAATACAATACACCCGTTAATCGTGGGAATACCGCTTTTATTCCCACCGTGTTCAACGCCTTCCCGCACCCCTTCATAGATGCGTCTCGGATGGAGAATCCGTTTCGGGAGCGGTTTATCATAGGCGGGCGGTGCAAAGCAGAAGACGTCTGTATTGAAGATCAGTTTGGCTCCCCTTCCCGTGCCAAATGGGTCTCTGTTAACCCCGACAATTCCCGTGAGGGCTCCGCCGTATGGATCGAGTGCTGACGGAGAATTGTGGGTCTCCACTTTGAAAACTAAATTGTAATCTTTATTGAACCTGATAATTCCGGCATTATCCACAAATACGGAGAGGCACCAGTCATCCTTCCCCTGTCGTTCCCTGATCTCTTTCGTGGCTCTCTTGATGTAGCTGTCAAAAAGGGAATTGATTTCCTCCCCCACGCCCCGTTCGTCCTCATAGACAATCCGGGCATTGAAGATTTTATGTTTGCAGTGTTCGGACCACGTCTGCGCCAGACACTCAAGCTCTGCATCGGTCATTTTTTTGCCCAGACCTGCCTTTTTCCTCTCTTTCAGAATTGCCCTGTTTTTCAGATAATTCCGGAGCGCTTTCATCTCCTCTAAATTCAGAGCGAGGACGCGGTCATTACTGATTTTCATAAGCGTCTTGTCGCTCGTGTCAAGATTGATTTCTTCGACATGCACCCGGTCTTCGCCGATCACACGGGGAACATAGGGGGACAGCCCCTTCTGCCTGTCCCAGGATTTTCCATCAACAATCACGTAACGCTCAATAAGATCATTAGCCAGAAGGCTCGAAGCTATCCTTTCCGCGTCGTCCATGCCGATGGGTCCTTCGATCACATATTGCCTTGATGTATGAACACCGAAAAGCCGATCTGACAATTTTCCTAAAAGCAATTCGATAGCTTCTCTCGCAGTTTTTCCGACATTATCAGTCACACCGGGCCGGAAACCCACCTCGATCATCCAATTAAACCTGTCGGCCAAGCCGCTGCTGATGGCGAAATTCTGGATGATGGGATCGCAAAGAGGGCCGGTGGCGGCCATTTCCAGCTCCTTCCGGGTCAGATTTCCATCAATTGTATGGACATCAATGGTCTTCACAGAATCAACTCTGATGTGCAGATTTTCCACGATTCTTTTCTTTATCTTTTCCCCGAGGGAGTCTCTGACCCCCTCCTTGAACCCTATTTCAATTCTGTCTGCCATTTTATGCGTGACCATTTTTCCTTTCATGATAGAGGAGGTCTTTGAAAAATATTTTATGTCATGCCGATGGCGAGCAGCCCGAGCGAAGGGACAACTGCGAGGAATCTTGCATTATACTGAGATTGTAAGATTTCTCTCCTTGATCGAAATGATAAATCGGCAGTTTTTCAAAGCTCTCGATAAGAAGGCGACTGAGCCGGTAAAATACCAAAAGGCATTTGATAAAGCAACTTGAGAATATTTATCGGGCCCAATTTATCATTACCGCTTTATCAGCTTTCTGCTGAAATTATTTACCTCGAAACAATTGCATATAATGTTCACATATGTTACTAATTACGCCCAATAAAAAAGCAGTTTCCGGCTGAATGCCGTAATTGCGAGATGATAAATATTATCTGCCCTATTTAACCTTCCGGTAAAGAAGAAAATAAGGAGGCTTCTTGTTATGAAGGCTAAAGTCGTCTGTGCTATAATCAGTTTGTTCTTTTTAGTTCTGCCTGGTTTTTCAGCCGCTGCGGAAGAGCAGAAAGGCTATCCCCTTTCTAACGAAAAAATAACTGAAACTCAGAAAATCTTTGCACATCAGAGCCTTGAATTCGGCTTAATGTATTGGAAACTCGATTACAAAGAAGACCTGCCCGCCCCTCTGAAAAGCACTGAGAACGGCTGGTTGCCGGGTTTCTATCTGGGATGGAACTACAATAAAAAAAATGCCGTTTATTCGAAGATCCTTCTTGAATTCTCCTTCGGCAATGTTACATACGACGGAACTGACCAGACCGGCACAATCCCGATAACATTCTCAGATGATAATCATCAATTTTTTTTCCGTGGGGAATGGAACATAGGCTACAATTTCGCCATTACAAAAGATATTTCCATCAAACCATATACGGGATATGGTTATCGTCACTGGGACCGCGGGAAAACAGGATTTGAGACAGGGACCAACATCCTTAGTATCCAGGAAAGATACTACTGGCACTACATTCCCGTTGGTATCGCGGCCGAATTTGACATCGGAAAAAATGTGGTCATTGAACCAAACGTCGGTGCCCGGTTCATGTTCTATGGCAAAATGGCAGTCGAATTCTCTGACTTAGACCCAGGTTACAACACCCCTGACGTTAAATTAGGAAATAGAATGGGCTACTACGCTGAAATCCCTGTACGGTATAAGATTTCTCAATTCTGGTCCGTTGTTATCAAACCATGGTATGCGTATGATGCAATTGGTCAAAGTGACACCGTGGACCTTACATATTACGGAACAACGGTGGGCGCTCTTTATGAACCGGCAAGTACAACACACCAGTATGGAGTGAATGTAGGACTATCTGTTTCGTATTAGAAAGACTGTCTCTGCTAAAACATGCCGCCGTTGACGGAAATGACCTGCCCTGTAATATAAGAGGCGTCATCGGAACACAGGAAACGGACGACCTTCGCCACCTCCTCGGGTCTCCCGATTCTTGCCATAGGAATGATTTCCTTAATTTTGTGCAGTGGCGCTCCCTTGATCATTTCTGTATCGATAAGCCCCGGTGCAACCACATTGACCCGGATGCCAAACCTTGCCACCTCGGATGCGAGTGCGCGGCTGGCGGCAATCAATCCCGCCTTTGCCACAGCGTAATTGGCCTGTCCCCTGTTTCCCACGAGAGCTGATACAGACGAGATAGAGACAACAGATCCCCGGGTGCGATTTTTGGCCATCCTCTTTATCACCGGTTTAGTCACATTGTAGAAGCCTTTAAGGGTCGTTTGAATCACCTTATCCCAATCTTCCTCGCGCATCATCATTAACAGTCCGTCAGCAGTGATTCCGGCGTTATTGACGAGGACTCGAATGTTCTTATGCCGGGCAAGGATATCGTCCATCCGTCTTGCCGCCTCCCTCGAATCGGTCACATCAAACCGGACTTTTTCTCCCATGCCGCCTTTCGATCAGATGATGTCCGGGGTCTCTTCGGCTGAAACATCGTTGGATTTGTACGTAATGATGAGTTCATATCCTGCTGATGAAAGCTCAAGCGCGATCGCGCGGCCAATGCCTCGACTGCCACCCGTTACCAGGGCGACTTGCTCTTCTTTCATGCGTTTCTACTCTCTGCGCCGCGTCCTTATTGGCATGGTCAAGATGTCTAAAGCCCTTAAAATGTTTGTATAGGCAAGGGATAGTAAATGGGTAAACTGAATCAAGTTAAGGGGAATTATTGATAAAAACTACACAGTCACTGGCTCTGATTGTTCAGCCGACTCTCTGGCTTTTCTCAGTAGGATGAAAAATATATATAATATAATCCCATAAATTGGATACCAAAACACCTTTCTTTGTAGTAATAGATCTGCGTTAGAAGAAAATGACAATATTATTCGGAGCCTTCATATTTTGACTGATAGTAACTAAGTACACTGGTTCATAAATTCGGTTACGTATTTTATGCCACAGTTCGGAAATTTCCATGTACTATTGTCATTTCGGTGAGCCGAAGCCCTGAGCATCGCGAAGGGACAGCGAGAAATCTTAGTAGGGGGGGTAAAACTAAAAGATATCTCCCGGAGTTTACCCTGAGTAAAACGAAGGGGTCGATATGACACCTTAATAATGAAATGAT
>PLLV01000088.1 GCA_003142295.1 Syntrophaceae bacterium | reverse complement strand
ACAGCCATGGCGGCTGCCGGTGCCGTGAGTTCTCTTGCCTTATTCAATGCGGCGACGAGGGTCCTTTCGGGCTGGTTTGTGGACATGATCGGCATCAGGGGCTACTTCGCTGCGTGCTTTGCTCTCCAGGCGGCGGTAATGCTTCTTTTGTATCCCCTCGGAGGCAATTACTATGCATTGTGGGCTATTGCGGCGATCATTGGTTGGAACTACGGCGCTATGTTTACACTTTTCCCGGCCACGTGTCTCCAGTTCTATGGTCCGACCGCCCAGGGAAGTAACTATGGTCTCCTGTTTACGGCGTGGGGTCTTGCCGGGTTTGCCGGTCCATGGGTCGGCGGCTATCTGAAGGATTCGACGGGCACATACTATATACCGTTCATTTGCGGAGCGGTTCTGTGCGCCCTTGGAACTTTGATTCTTGCTACGACAAAGCCGCCTGAGAAGAAATCTGCATAGCCGTATCTAGGTTACGATTTCAGAACCATTAACATTCGAGGCGCCCTGGTTTTATCCGGGGCGCCTTTTTACATCCCTACGGGCAAGCGAAAACTTCCATTTCCGGCATTCCACTCCCCGCCTATGCGGGGACAGGCTTCGCGGTTAAACCATGGCAATTTGAAATAAATGACATCTTGAAGGGAATAGTATGGATTTAGGAATACTGGGACAGATTCATTTTACATGGGATTTTCTGATCGGTTTTCTCAGTATTATTATAGTGAATCTCGTTCTTTCAGGCGACAATGCCTTTGTCATCGCCATGGCCGTGAGGTCACTGCCCGGAAAGCAGCGGATGAACGGAATTGTATTTGGAGTGGGAGCTGCCGTAGTTCTCCGTGTGGCTCTGACCTTTTTTGCCGCCACGCTCTTGCAGATTCAATATGTCAAGCTTATCGGTGGCGCCGTCATCATCTGGATCGCCCTAAAGCTCCTTGCCGAAGGGGTTCCGGAAGAAAAACTTCAGAAAGAGGCAAAAACTTTGTGGCATGCTGTCTGGATCATCATCGTCGCCGATATAACTATGTCGATTGATAATGTTCTGGCTGTTGCTGCCGCCTCGAAAGGGAATTTCTTTCTCCTTATTTTCGGTCTCGGACTCAGCATCCCTATTGTAGTTTTCGCCAGTACCCTTCTTGTCGTACTCATGGATAAATATCCAATAATTATCTATGTAGGCGCAGCGGTTCTTGGGCAGGTGGGAGGTGAGATGATGGTGACCGATCCCTTTGTTGTTGAAATACTGAATCCTACGAACATTTTGAAGTACTGTGTGGAGGTGTTTTTCACCATAGGAGTTGTCGTTGCCGGTAAGCTCTGGGTGAGACAGAAGATATCGCGGCAGATGAAGATTATGGATGAAGCATCGCAAACTCAGAGTATAGATGTCAAAAATAAGCGTTAATGGAATTCAGAAATCGGGTAAACCAAACAAACTCTCAGCCCTCTCTGCCTCCCTACTTGCTCTAAGTCAGGCTTCCTGACCGGGAGCACATTCCGCAAGCCCCGCTCTGTGGACGGGGAACTTCACAATCCATTTTCACTTTTCATGTATCTTTCTTAAGATATTCCGTCGAAATTGTCTTGACTAATTCATCAAATTATTTGATCATTTTAGATAAGATATGGGAAAATCTATGGAGGCGTTTACCTCTGGATTAACCCTCGGAAAAAGAGAATTACATCACACAGGAGGTGCAATATGATAAGAGTAATGATTGAAAGAAAATGCCAGCCCGGCAAAGAAAAACAACTTCGGGAACTGTTGCGTGAATTGAGGATGGCAGCGTTGCGACAGCTCGGCTACATCACCGGCGAGACGCTCCGGGCAGCGGATGATCCTTCACTCTTTCTGGTCATCAGTACATGGACCACTATGGACGCCTGGAAATTGTGGCAAACAGCCAGACAGCGTTTGTCAGTAGAGGAAATGATGGAGCCCCTCCTCACCGCCCAGAGAAAGGTGCGTGTTTTTACCGAGGATTATGAGGACTGATTAGTCTTCATCTCTTTGGCATTTGATGACATCGTAAAAAGTTGCCAGCTTTGACAAAGGGACTTTTTACGATGTTGCCTTTCGAACCCTATCCCTAAACATAAATCTGTAACTTTCTATCAGAAAATGGTTGACAGAAACTGTTTTCAATGATAGGAAGGCACGCGAAAAACCTATTTGCCCACCAATATTGAAACCCTTGAATAACGGCAGAAAGTGCCAAAATGACAGCAATTTATAAACACTGTGTGTATTAACGTCTAGCGGATGGGTTTTTATTTAAGGGTTTCCTATTGATATCATCTTCAGGAGGTAGACTATGTTTAACGAGAAGGATTTGGAAAAGATCAAAGCCGGGAAAAAGAAGTGGTCGGAAGGGACCCTGGCGAAGACCTTGAGCAAAGCCCCTGAAAAGAAGGCTTTAAGCACCTGGTCCGGTATCCCTGTCGAATGCGTCTACACCCCGGCGGAAGTTGCGGGACTGAATTACGATCGAGACCTCGGCTATCCCGGTGAATATCCGTATACACGGGGAGTTCAGCCCAATATGTATCGGGGCAGGTTCTGGACCATGCGTCAGTACGCCGGATTCGGCAGCGCCAAGGAAACGAATGCCCGCTACCGTTACCTCTTGGGTCAGGGGCAGACCGGATTGAGCGTGGCCTTCCATCTTCCCACCCAGGCGGGTTACGACAGCGATCATGCCCTGTCCATGGGCGAGGTGGGAAAGGTCGGTGCAGCCATCGACCATCTTGGCGACATGCGTATTCTCTTCGACAAGATTCCCCTGGACAAGGTCACGACGTCCATGACCATCAACGCTGCGGCCACCGTGTTGCTCGCCATGTATCTGTCAGTCGCCGAAGAACAGGGTGTATCCTTTGACAAGGTTGGCGGCACGATACAGAATGACGTTTTAAAGGAGATCATTTGCCGTGGTCAGTACATCTATCCACCCAAGCCGACCATGCGCCTCACCGTGGATCTGATCGAGTTCTGCCAGAAACACGTTCCCCGCTGGAACAGCATCAGCGTCAGCGGCTACCACATCCGCGAATCAGGCTCCACTGCCGCTCAGGAGATGGCCTTCACCATCGCTGACGGAATCGCTTACGCTGAAGCCTGCGTAGCAAGAGGCATAGCGGTGGACGATTTTGCACCACGTCTCTCCTTCTTCTTCAATGCCTTTACCGACGTTCTGGAAGAAGTCGCCAAGTTCAGGGCCGCAAGGCGTTACTGGGCAAAGGTCATGAAGGATAGATTTAAAGCAAAGGATCCCCGTTCCATGATGCTGCGCTATCATGTTCAGACCGGTGGTGTCACCCTCACGTCACAGCAGCCGTTAAACAACATCGTAAGGGTTGGTCTCCAAACATATGCCTCCATCCTCGGTGGCTGCCAGTCTCTCCATACCGACTCATATGACGAGGCACTGTGTCTCCCCACCCAGGGGGCAGTAACCGTCGCTCTGCGGACCCAGCAGATTGTGGCCGAAGAAAGTGGCGCCTGTGTCACCGTTGATCCTCTTGCCGGATCTTATTATGTAGAACATCTGACTAATAAGATCGAAGCGGAAATCGACGATTATATCAAGAAAATTGACGCAATGGGTGGTACCCTGTCTGCTATCGAGCAGGGTTACATTCAGAAGGAAATCCAGAATAGCTCTTACCGTTTCCAGAAGGAGATTGACTCCAAAGAACGGGCATACGTAGGGGTCAACAAGTATACCATGGAGGAACCCCCTGTAACTGACCTCCTCAGAGTGGACATGAAGGTAGGCGAAGAAAAAGCCGTGGAACTGAAGCAATGGCGAGCCAAGCGTGATAATGCCGCCTGGAAGAAGGCCCTGGATAAGCTGCGTGAAGTTTCAAAGACAGATACGAACGTGATGCCCACCGTTATCGAGGCAGTGAAGGCCGGGGCTACCGTAGGCGAAGTCTGTGACGTGTGGCGCGAAATATTCGGGCAGTATCGACCCAAGGAATTTATTTCATGATGTGTGGAGGTGACTTACAATGGCAGAAAAGAAGATAAAGATTATCGTTGCAAAACCCGGGTTGGATGGCCATGATCGTGGGGCCAAGCTCCTGTCCCGTATCTTTGCCGAGGCCGGTATGGAAGTCGTCTACACCGGATTAAGGCAGACACCGGAAATGATTGTCGAGGCAGCGCTGCAGGAGGATGCTGATGTCGTCGGTCTGAGCAGTCTTTCGGGAGTCCACAACTATTTCTTTCCTAGGGTGGTCGAGCTGCTGAAGGCAAAGAAACTTGGCAACGTTTTGGTTGTCGGGGGCGGCATCATTCCCTTAGAGGATATCCCAACTCTGAAGAAGTCAGGAATAGCTGAAATCTTCGGACCGGGAACCTCAACGGATACGATTGTCGGTTTCATCAAGGCAAACGTCAAGTCAAAGTAATAACTAACAGTAAGCAAAACCGTTTGCTTCTGAACAGCATTGTAAGGTACAGAGGAGGCTTCATATTGTCTCCCCTGTGCTATTAAAATACAATTAGACTACCGGTTGAGATGCTCTTGTGGTTTACAGATGCATCAATCTGCAGGAGCGAACAGATAGAATATGGATATTGATTATGTAGCAGAAATCCTCCAGGGGTCACCGCTCGCCATGGCCCGCGTGATCACCTGGCTCGAAAACGAAGATGAGCGGGCCCGTTCCTGTATGGAGGAAATTTATCCTCACACCGGGAATGCCTACATACTGGGAATCACCGGTTCTCCCGGTACGGGGAAGAGCACCCTTACTGACGGGGTTACCTGGCATCTGCGCAATAAAGACCTTACAGTGGGGATTGTGGCAGTCGATCCTTCAAGTCCTTTCACGGGAGGAGCCCTGCTTGGAGACCGGATCCGGATGACCCGTCATAGTGAGGACCGGGGGGTTTTCATGCGCAGTATGGCAACCCGGGGCTATCTGGGGGGGCTGGCCCAGTTTACCCGTGGTGCCGTCAAAGTACTGGATGCAGGGGGGAAGGATTTTGTCATAATTGAGACAGTGGGCGTAGGGCAGGACGAGGTAGATGTCATGCGTGTGGCAGATACTACGTGCGTCGTCCTGGTTCCCGGTCTGGGCGACGTAATCCAGAGCATGAAGGCCGGGATCATGGAAATTGCAGACATCTATGTGATCAACAAATACGACCGGCCTGGAGCTGATCAGCTCTTTTCCGAGGTGCGATACCGTGTTGATCAGGATGCAAGTATAAAGGACCGTGCATGGGTGCCGCCGGTGATCCAGACTGTAGCTGTAGAAGGGAAAGGCGAGGAGGAACTTCTGGAAGCTATTACGGCGCATCGCGTATATCTGGAACAGAGCGGCAAACTTCTGGAAAAACGCCGCGACCGGATACGTGAGGAAACCCTTCAGATGATTCACCATGAGCTCTTTCGTATCATTCGTGAGCGTCTCGCTGACAATCGAAGGATAGAAAAGATGGTGGAAGAGATCATGGACCACAAGCTGAATCCATACAATGTCGTGGAAAAAGTGGTCAACGAGTGGCTCCCCTCATCAAGATTGAAATAGATACTTAAGGGCTTATCATGGGCTCGTTGCCAGCGTAACCGGTACAGACACACCTGCAGTCCGGATCCATG
Source organism: Syntrophaceae bacterium (assembly GCA_003142295.1). Classification (GTDB taxonomy): domain Bacteria; phylum Desulfobacterota; class Syntrophia; order Syntrophales; family UBA2185; genus Fen-1135. The sequence continues at coordinate 4,832 of PLLV01000088.1, read as the reverse complement.
TCTTCTTCAGTAATAAAGCCGAAATAAAAATAAAGCTCCTCCTTACATATCAGATTTTTCCGTGATGATTTCATAAAAAGTTCCCTTGCTGAGAAAGGGCTTCTTATGAATTGCCGTGGTTATTTGATTTTCATCTAATCTGCCTTTCTGCTAATCTTAATCAATTGAGGATTGATCATGAAACGAAAAAAGACCACGGGCGAGCGGGCAAATGTCATCGATTTCAAGGGATTAATGGACAAGAAAAAGATGAATGATATGTGCGGCCTGGATTATGAAGAATTCAAATCTGCTATTACGCGATTAATCTTGAGTATGGTCGAGGCCATGGGGGAAAATAATCAAAGAATAGATAAGTCTTTTAGGAGTCTGATAGAACATCTGGAAATCGTAAGTAAAGAACTGAATTTTCTCAAACAGGTGCTCTATATGGAGCGCATATTAAATGGTGAGCACAGGGATGGTCGTATGACCATAGAGCATAAGAAGTCGTTGGCAAAATTATTCGGGATTGATTTCAATCAGTTTGTGAAGCAGGTGACGGACGAGGGCAAGAGTTCTAAGGGTAAGAAAACGACATAACTAGTGAGGACACGTGGAGATTGCATTTCTTCTCGTGTTATCGTGATCTTAGAAGAAGATCATAAAAATGTTGACAAAGCGATAGGGGCTGTGTTAGCTCGCATAAAGTTTTGTCCTGGGATTATTTTCTGGTACATCATTGCGCAAGAAATAACATATCTAAAGAAGGAGACAAGAAGTGATGTTTACGAAAAAAAAGTTTTTCCAAGCAGGTATCTTAGCTGTCCTTTTGATTCTTTTTGCGAGCCCTATTCTTGCAAGCGAAGCGGAGCTGAACATTCCTGAATTAAGTGCGGCCCAGAACCATCTCTTGATGATCGGATTTCTGATCTGCTTTGCTGGGATGGGTTTCGGCCTTTATCAATATACCAAGGTCAAGGCGCTTCCGGCCCACAAATCCATGCTGGATATCTCGGAGATCATTTTCCAGACATGCAAGACCTATCTGATTCAGCAGGGGAAGCTGCTGATAGTTCTTGAAGTATTCATCGGTGCCTGTATCGTTTACTATTTCGGCGCTCTTCAACATATGGGTATGAACGGCGTGCTTATTATCCTGGCCTGGTCCGTTGTGGGTATATTAGGCTCGTATGGAGTCGCATGGTTCGGTATCCGGATGAATACTCTGGCCAATAGCCGGATGGCTTTCGCGTCCCTGGAAGGCAAGCCGATCAAACTGCTCAAGATTCCACTCACCGCAGGCATGAGCATCGGTGTCCTTTTGGTTTGCGTGGAACTCATCATGATGCTTGTGATTCTGGTCTTTATGCCCCGCGACGTGGCCGGCGCATCCTTCATCGGATTCGCGATTGGCGAGTCGCTTGGCGCGAGCGCGCTACGTATCTGCGGCGGTATCTTTACGAAGATCGCCGACATCGGTTCGGACCTCATGAAAATCGTCTTCACGATCAAAGAGGACGACCCGAGAAACCCAGGCGTCATCGCCGACTGTACCGGAGACAATGCCGGTGACAGTGTCGGACCGACGGCCGACGGTTTCGAAACCTACGGTGTCACCGGAGTCGCCCTGATCAGCTTCATCGTCCTCGCCGCCTTTCCCCAGTATCAGGCAGAACTGCTTGTATGGATATTCGTTATGCGCATCTTGATGATCATCACCTCCATCGGCTCCTACTTTATCAACGAGGTCGTCTCGACCGCGGTCATGGGGGATAAGGAGAAGGTTAACTTCGAGGCCTCTCTGACATCGCTCGTCTGGATTACATCGATCATTTCGATTATTGTGACCTTCCTCGTCAGTAAATGGCAGCTCGGTCATTACCCGAATAACCTGTGGTTCAAACTTTCGATTATTATCAGCTGCGGTACGCTCGCGGCGGCGCTGATCCCGGAACTTGTGAAAGTCTTCACGAGCTCAAAATCCAAGCACTGTGCCGAGGTGGTCACTGCAGCGCGAGAAGGCGGACCCTCTCTCGATATTCTTTCCGGCTTTGTCGCCGGTAACTTCAGCGCCTTCTGGATTGGCATTTCCATAGCCGCACTGATGTTCGCCGCTTACTATACCAGCACATTCGGCCTTTCCAACTTTATGGAATATTCGTCGGTCTTCGCGTTCGGTCTTGTGGCCTTCGGTTTCCTCGGAATGGGTCCTGTCACGATCGCGGTCGACAGCTACGGTCCGGTTACGGATAATGCACAGTCCATTTATGAGCTGTCCCTGATCGAGACCATCCCGAACGTTGAAAAGGAAATTGAAAAAGAGTTCGGATTCAAACCCCGGATGGATGTAGCCAAGCACTACCTGGAAGAGAATGACAGTTGCGGAAACACCTTCAAGGCAACCGCCAAGCCGGTTCTGATCGGTACGGCCGTCGTGGGGGCCACGACCATGATTTTCTCCCTGATCCTTCTGTTGAGAAAGGCTCTCGGAATCCAGCCGGAAATGATCTTGAACCTGCTGAATCCTTACACGCTGCTTGGGTTCCTCTGCGGCGGAGCCGTTATTTACTGGTTCACAGGTGCATCCACTCAGGCTGTCACCACCGGCGCTTACAGAGCCGTCCAGTATATCAAGCAGAACATCAATCTTGACGACGAAGCCAGTCTGAGCGCCTCCATCGACAACTCAAAGGAGGTCGTGAAGATTTGCACACAGTATGCACAGAAGGGTATGTTCAACATATTTATCGCGATCTTCTCTTTCGCCCTGGCCTTCGCGTTTTTCTCCGCTCCGGTTTCCGGACCCGAGCCCGCATCCTTCTTTATCAGCTACCTGATCTCGATTGCAGTATTCGGTCTCTTCCAGGCGCTTTTCATGGCCAATGCAGGCGGATGCTGGGACAACGCCAAGAAGGTCGTTGAAGTTGATCTGAAAGAAAGGGGAACACCTTTGCACGCGGCTGCCGTTATCGGCGACACCGTCGGCGATCCCTTCAAGGATACCTCTTCGGTCGCTTTGAACCCGATCATAAAATTCACGACACTCTTCGGGCTTCTGGCAATGGAAATGGCCATCGCCCCGGGGATGAGAGAAAGCGCCGGAATCGTAGGCCTCGTATTCTTCCTCATTGCTCTGGTCTTTGTCTGGAGATCCTTCTACGCGATGAGGATTCCCATCGATAAATAAAGGACATTGCCACTGCTGAAAAGAAAAAGGCTGAATCAAAATATTTAATTCTATCTTTTGAAAGGGGGCCGTGCTGGCCCCCTTTCTTATTTTGACTTGCTGTTTATCTTTCCTTAGCGGCAAACTCAACAACCTTCTTGTCAGCCTCTTCACTTTGACCTTGATCTGCACTATCCATACTGGACATGCCGTTAAAAATCGCGCCCTTCATCATGGAGAGATGTTTTGTCACCATATCCCCGGAAATATGCCCCGTTGCCTTGACTTCAATGCCATCTCTTCCCTTCAACTGACCTTCGATCTTACCGGCTATGGAGATATTGTTGGCCGAGATGTCACCCTTGATGTATGATTTTTCGCCAAGGATAACTTTATTGCCATGCAGATTGCCTACGATAGTGCCGTCGACGAGAATCGTTCCCGCAGATTCGACATATCCTGTGATTTTCGAACTTTCCCCGATAACGAGATCGAGTTTATCTGACTTCCTGTTATTAAACATCAGGACCTCCCCTTTGTATAGTAGTTTGGATTTTCACTTTTGCCCTTGTGCCAGACTTCATAATGAACGTGGTTTCCTGTAGCAGAACCAGTGGAACCGACATATCCAATGACCTCTCCCCGCTTGACCTTCTGGCCTACCTGTGCTGTGTTCTTCCGGTTGTGCGCATAATAGGTCGAAAAATGGTGACCATGGGCGATCACAACAATATTGCCTCCGCCTGCGTTATAACCGGAAAAGACCACAACCCCATCCGCCGTCGCCGTGACAGGAGTGCCCGCGTCAGCGGAAATATCAATGCCCCGGTGAAATTCAGAATGTTGCAAAATCGGATTTATTCTGCTGCCATAAGGAGAAGATATAATCCCCTTAACGGGGAAGCCCCTGGGTGTCGCGAGATAAAGATTCTTCTGGGAGCGCAGATAATCCTTGATAGCGCTGACGGTCTTCATGGAAGTTTCGATCTGCTCCTGAACCTGATTGATGTCGAACGACCCGATGTCCGACGTGTCAACTTTTTCAAAGATCTTTTCTTTGGAACCGAGGGATAGCAACTGATGTAGTTCATTCTCTGCTTTTTTCAAAGACAATAGCGTGGCGTTGAAATCGTACGCCTTTCTTGAATAATCAAGGAGCTGCTTTTCTATGCCCTGGTATCTTATGGTATCGGGAATCATGGATAAGAGGTAAACGGCGCCCACGAGACTGCAAATGATCGATACAAAAACACCGATAGCCGGAATATTCAAATTCAATGACCTTCGGGGATTATCGTGGGGGATGAACATGATGGTGATGGGCGTGAGGGCTCTTTGGCAGTATATTTTCAATCTTCGATAGTCCGGCATGAAGACCCTTTCTACAACAACGACATGGCGGCGTGCAATTTTTCTCATGCGAGATTTTTGTGAATGACAATTTGGATGCAGTCTACCGCAGGATCAAATAAAAAAATGTGACGGCTGGCACAGAATCCTTTTTGCTGGGAAATTGTTTCTTAGTACACTGGTTCATAAATTCGGTTACGTATTTTATGCCACAGTTCAGAAATTTCTATGTACTATTGTCATTTCGAGCCCTTCGATTTACTCAGGGTAAACTCTGCGAGAAATCTTAGTAGTGGGGGAAACTAAAAGATATCTCCCTTCGGTCGATATGACA
>PLLV01000055.1 GCA_003142295.1 Syntrophaceae bacterium | reverse complement strand
CACAAAGTCTTCCCACCAATCGGGCATCATAACTACAATTTCCGCCGTATAGATGCCCAAGAAGACAGCGAAGAACAACAATAGCAGCCCGCGTTTGATATTTTGATATATCATCCTATCGCCCATAAATGCCTCCCCAAACCAAGAGTAGGGTCATCAACGCCACTATCGCCAGGATCGCCAGAATGGTGCGTCCGTAGATTGTAAAACGTCGCCGTCGCCGGGGATGGTTCATTAATTTCCCTTTGGCATCGCAGCCAGCAATTCACCTATTGAACTGAATGCGCCGGGCTTCTTGTGCTCGGCCGCCTTTGTTATGTTTTTCTGTTCGTTAAAATTCCCGTTCTCTTTCGAGAACACATCTTCAAGATAGGCCGTGCAGCTCAGTAGTGGTTTTGCCTTTGTCTCTTTCTTTTTGGCCACGATCAAGGAATTGAGACAATGAATTATGGCATTCAGATTTCCGTTCCTAATGTGCGACTCAACAAAGAGAGCGATCTGGCGCTGCTGGCGTTGATCTGTGAATAGGGCGGATATCTGTTCTCCAAATTCTGTGTATTTTTGTAAGAAGGCCTCTCTGGGGTTTGACTTATCAACAGGCGTTGATTTCGCAGGACTTGCTTTAATATCTTTATCTACTTCTACTTCTTCTTCTAATTCTTTAGCGGTAGGTGCCTCCGTAGGTTTCTCTATAGGTGCCTCTTGAGGTCGACTACTTGTTCTTTTCGTCCAATTACTTGCAAGTTCAATGAATTTTGGTATTCTTATAGATATGTCCTGTTGGTCTCTTTTAAAATAAATTCTTTCCTTGATTTGAAAAAACTCCAAAATTTTCTCAATATTTTTCCATTTTCTTCTCAATTTTCGCTCAAAGTAGGGTATGGACAAGGTTAGCCACCCATCATTTAATGACGAAAATTCCTTGCCGTAAATCTCAAGAACCGTCCAAAAAACAACCACGGCAGGGTCCCCGAATTTATCCCAGGCATCAGAAAAATCAGGATCGTCATTCGATCCCGTCATGTGTTTAAACCATTCCATTTATGACGACTTTATTCTATATAGCCTGTTGCCCGGATCGCCGGGGAGTGCCTTACATTCATAATCCATTCCGTGCGCCCTCAGATATGGGCGTATATCGCTCCTGATCCGGGCGCAGTCCATTTTGAGTTCATTATGCAGTTCCTTGGTGGTAATCTGTCCATGTCGCACCAGATACTCATACAGACGGTGGTTCATCGTGCCGGGTGTGAAGATGTTCTCCGGGTAGGGATTGAAATTTAAGGCTGTCTGGTTCATACTTCCTCAATCTCCACTTTGGGGTGAATTAGGTGTCTCGGATAATCTGGCCATGCAATAAATTCCCCCATCACATTGTCGTGGTGACTTGTGCAAATATATCCATTTCGTTCAAACTCCTCTTGATATGATTGTAGTAATGTCAGCGTCATTTTGGATTTTTTATAGTATCGATCAAGATAGTCTTTGACCGATGTTGCTTCTACAATCTTCATTCCCGCCTCATCTATCCCTATATTCCACGAACTTATCCTGCAGCCCCAGCCCCTCGATCACGTCCTCGACACTTTTGGCTATGACAACCAATCCGCCACACAGTTTCACGTCAGCAAGGAAATTTAATTGTGCGGGGCTCGCTTTGCCCTTCGGGGCTTTCACTTCTATTGCAAAAAAACGGCCACCAGGTTTCGTCAGACCGATAATATCCGATACACCAGCGCGAGACATGGGACCTTGCCAAGCCTTATAATGAAAATATCCGACGTGGTTCAGCACGTCCCGGATCTGCCGGGTGAGGATGTCTTCATTTGTCGGTTTACGATAAGGTCTCATTTTAGTTCCCATCTGGTGCCGATCTTATAATAGCCCCTTCTCTCTGCTTCTTTCCTTGCCTCTTCCCATATGTAGAACGGAACTTTCCACGTGACATCGAGGCTATGTTTCGATTTGTAGTATGTTGATTTTCCGCGCTCAGACAACCAGAACAGATAGCCGTCTGAAACGCCTTTAAGTGGCTCGCCCCTGTGACGGCCAAACGGAAGGATGGTGTCGGTCATATGTCTGAAAGTCCCTGTTTATGGGCGTATCGGGTAATTAAGAATTTCTTTCGACTTTAATCCAGGGAATATCCATAACGGAAATTCCAAGGATTGACGCTATTCTCTGTGCCGTTTCATAATAGGGAACCTTCTTACCCTGAGCGTAATAGGTAAGCATTGCCCCTGTAAAATTATTGCTCAATAAAAGTTTTCGATTTGTTTTGATAAGTTTTGTGAAATATTTCTGCTTAGTCATGCTTGACATTATATAAAAATTAACAAAGGGTTGTCAATCTTTATTTATCTTTCCTATAATCCATAGATAAATTAACTATTTATAACATATCGAATCCCTAACAAAAACCAATTAACCACTAATTAAAAATAAAACTTGACAAACAGAAATCACTTATGCGACAATACGCTCACAAGCAACAAATCCCGAAAACAGTTTCCACAAATCTCCTCCGCTCCTGACCGCATCCCGGCCATCCATCGAGATAGACCGTTAAGGGATACGGCAAAGCGGATCGAGAAGGGGAGCTACCCTGATGCAGCCAGTTCATGCTGATCGGGAGGTAGGGAACGAAAAGCAATAATTCTTTTACATACCGTCGTCCATTTAAGGCGGGGAGCAAACCGCCGGCATTGACCAGCCGTGTCAGCGGCGATCGCCTAGGGCTACACAGATTCGGGCATACTCCCGCCTGTAGCCGGGGAGAAGAAATCGAGAGACAGGAGCTGGTCACTCCTGCCTCGCCCTAAGTGGATGACGGACAACAGCGGAAGATGAAGGCGCTGATGAAACTTGTAAACGCCGATCCGTGTTTACCACCAGTCAAACTTCTTCCGCACAATTCCAACATTCCCGGTGCGGGAGACCGTGCCGGGGGAAAGGGGAAATATGATCAATATCGAAAACTATCTCAAATTGTACTCATCCATTTTATTCTGCGGCATCTACACATTCTTCGTTTTGGCATGCCTTACCCTGTTCGGATACTACATGCTTAAATGGGTGCAGGTCGGGATGAAGCTGATGAATCGTTACTTTGAGCGCCGGATGAGATCGGGTCATATCGCCAAGAAGATCAAAAAGGCGAAGGTGGCGCTGGTCAAAGCACTCTCATTTGAGGACAGGAAGAAGGTTGTCCCCAAAAATGGAAAAAAAGTCGAGGAGGTCAAATAACATGCCACTCAGAGGATATATGACAGCATCAATCTTGCAACCTGTTTCTCTAAAGAAGAACAGGAAACGGAAACGAAAGGTCGCATGCTGGCTGTTTATGGGCGTCTTCGCAGTTATAGCATATCTGTTGGTCTATTTTGCGGCATCGGTAAAGCCATGAAGTTCCCCAAACCCACCCAACTCGCCATCAACGCCGTCCTCAAGATGATACAGGAGAAAGAGGGCGGGGCGTACATCGTCACCATTTGCATGCACTGTGAGGAATTGCTGGGTGTGAAAGATGGGGTGCACGTCGCGGGGATCAGCCATGGGATATGTCCGGATTGTTTAGCCCACTACAGGGCGGAGAACGAGCTGAGGATAAGTCCATGAATCTGCCAAGGGTTACGGAGGTTCTCTCCCCTTATATCGACTTCTCTATGGTCAGGCCAGACGTTCTTGAAGTGGCCTCAGATCGCGGGACTCGCGTCCATAATTACTGCGCAGCGTATGCAAAGAGGATTTATGTGGGGCCCGTAGATGCCGATTGCAACGGTTATGTCGAATCATTTCTGATCTGGTTCAATAAATATGTCGCCACTGTCTTGGCCGTAGAGCTCGAGTTGGTTTCGCCATTTGGTTATATAGGCCATGTTGACCTGATTGTGAGATTGAAGGACGGTCGCGTTGCAGTGATAGACCTGAAGACGCCGCTGGCGGGATCAAAGACATGGAAAGCACAGATTGCGGCGTATAAGCGTGCGGCTACGGAGTTTCATCCAGACATAGCGGGGACATTGCAACTGCATCCAGAGGGGAAGGCGCCGAAGATGACGTGGCTGGAGGACGAAGTTATGGCGTTCAACGCTTTCCTGTCTGCCTTGAACGCACAGAGGTATTTTGGGAAATGAAGGTAAAGAAAATTCCTCCGTGGATATTTGTAAAAGGGAATGGCGTAATATGCAACCGTTGTGGAGAGTTCGAGAAAATCCCTCTTCCTATGCCAATAGATGCCTTTACGCCATGGTGTCAATATTTCGGAGAGAAGCACAAATACTGTAAGGAGATCAAGAAATGAACTTTAACGAAGTAGTTGAAGAGAAAAAAGACGGAAGTGTGGATACCAGCGCGGTCATCGAAATGACGCAAGCATGGTCACTTGAATCTGTCAAGCCCACATTTGCACAATTTGTCGCTATCGTGGACGGCAAAATCAAAGAGGCAATGGAAATCGAGGTCAGAGATGAGGCCAGCCAGAAATCGGCCGTAGCCCTGGTCGGAGAAGCGAAGAGAATAATCAAGGCCATCGATGCAAAGAAGAAAGAGCTTCCGTCATACCGTGAAGCGAAGTCATTCCTTGATGGCTTGAATTCCTTTGCGACGGCGCTTACCGAGAAATTCAAAAAGATCATCGAGGCCGCCGANNAGGGCAAAGGCCGAGGCTGAGGCAAAAATCAAAAGAGAAAAGGAAGAAGCGGAAGCCAGAGAGAAGGCGGCTGCGGAACTCGCAGAGGCAAAAAAGAATCAGGCAAAGAAGGATGAGATCGCGGCCTTGAAGAAGAAGCAGGAAGAAGAACGGAAGGCAGCGGCGGCGAAGGCAGAAGAAGAAAGACTCGCAGCGATAAAGAAGGCAGAGGAAGACGCGGCCGCAAACGCAATCGCGGCTCCGCAGGTCGTTAGTCCCATCATGCCGAAGAAGGACACGATCACCCGAACGGAACAGGGCGTGTCTGCTTTCACTAAGAGGCCATGGAAGTTTGAAATTTTGGATATGGATAAGATTCCCCGAATTTACTGTTCACCGGATGCCGGAAAGATTCGGGATGCGGTAAAGATGGGCGTCCGTATTATAGACGGGGCGCGGATATATGAAGATGTCCAGATGAATTATAAGAGTTAGAATATGATTGCATCCGAAATCAAAGACTATCTTAAAAATGCCTATGCCTATAGGACATCGAGCATCTTCATACCTGAATACACCTGGGGGAATTTGCGGATAGATGCGCTCATTGTGGATATAAGCAAGAGATGGATACGGGGCTTTGAAATCAAGGTATCGAGGTCTGATTTCGTACGAGATGATAAGTGGGTTCTCTATTCTCAATTTTGTTCCTCGATTTCTATTGTATGCCCTGCCGAAGTCGTGAAGCCCGAAGAGATCAAGAAGCCGTTTGGCCTTTTGTGGCTTGTGCCAAGCAAATATGGAAACGCAGGTATCGGCGACGACCCAACAATGGGTTATCGCTTATCTTGGAAGAAAAAGCCTATGAACTTTCAAAGACGGGATGCCCTGGCATGGTTTTGGACATATACCCATGTCCTCGAAATGGAATTGCTCAGGCTAGATAGGGAAGCGGCGGATTTGAGGCACACAATGAAATACCGCGAAAGAATGACAACGAATAATAAATTATAAACCATAAGGGAGGAAACCAGAATGGAAGGAAAGGAATTAGCATTAAACGACAGGAAGGGGTCATTGACATACGTTGACCCAGCGGCAGTTGCAGCGGCGGAGGCCGCGAAAGCCCGGATACAGTCAGCTTACATCATGGCCATGCAGAGGCCCAGGGACGTTGACGTATCGAGGGACAGAATACTCAAGGCTTGTAAACGACCCATGTTCGCCGAGAAGGTAGAATTTAGCAAGCCGGTGGGCGGCAAGCAGATCAAGGGACCATCGATCAGGTTTGCGGAATTGGCGCTCAGGGAATGGGGGAATATACTTTCAGATGTCCAGGTGCTTTATGAGGACGACAATGTGCGCCGGTGCCGCGTTCTCGTCATTGACCTAGAAACCAACGCTTCATTCTCGAAAGAGATACAAGTCACTAAAACGGTAGAGCGTAAAAGTGTAAAAGACAGAGAAATTGTTGGTGAGCGCATTAACACAAACAACGAGAAGGTCTTCATCGTGAAGGCCACGGATGAAGAGCTTCAGAACAAAGAGGCCGCGCTTATTTCCAAGGCCTTAAGGAATGAGGGTCTTCGTATAATCCCGTCGGATATTATAGACGAGTCAATAGAAACTGCAAAGGCAACGCTTGCCGCCAAGGACCGCGAGGATCCAGACGCCGCGAGAAAGAAGATTCTGGATGCTTTCTCGGAAATTGGGGTGAAACCAAAGGACCTGGAAAAGTATCTCGGCCACAAAACGGATACATTGAATCCCAAAGAGTTGGCGGATCTCCGCTCGATCTACCGCGCCATAAAGGACGGCGAGGCGACATGGATGGACTATACCCAGGAGAAGACCCAGGATACCCCAGGAGTTGCGGGAACCAAACCGACTGCAGACGATATCAAGAAATTCAAGAAGGCGATCCCCAAAGGAACCGACGAAAAGATGCTCGACGCATATCTGAAAGTCTGTGCGGATCACTTCAAAAAGACCGTGGATGAGGTGAAGGTCGGGGCGCTGGCGGATATGCCTACCTTCTTACAGTCATTCAATAAGTGGGCGGCATTGCAGGGGCAGAAGGCGGCAGTGACTGGTCAAGAAGTGAAGAAGGAAGACGACGTTCCGGATCCCGAGGAACTCGCGCCGGCGGAATGTCCCAATAGTCCAAAGAATATGATGCTGAAGAAGTTTTGCGACAACCAGTGTAAGGATAGGGCGGGCTGCCCTGCATGGGATTAGCTGATGATCCTACCCTTCGGACATTACAGAGGCCATGACCTCAAGGATATTCCCGATAGCTATCTTTTTTGGTTATGTGATCGGGGAAGATCAACTTACTATAAATCAACGCACAGTCTCGATGTCACATGGAAGGTTCCATTCCGTGTATGGGAGGAAGCACGAGAAGAAGCGGAAAGGCGTGGATTCCAGAAGATTGGGGAGAGATGGGAGAAGGTATGAAAATCGAAGGTGGAAGATATTGGGATAAGCCGATGAACAAGGACAAGCCACGATTGCTTGACCTCTTTTGCGGTGCCGGCGGTGCAGCCATGGGCTATCATCGTGCGGGTTTTGAGGTTATTGGTGTGGATAATAGACCACAGAAACGGTATCCATTTGAATTTCACCAAGCAGATGCCATGACATTTCCCCTTGATGGTTTTGATGTTATCCACGCGAGTCCGCCATGTCAAGCGTATTCTGTGATGAAATCACTGCATAATGCGAAAAGTCATTGTGATTTAATTCCGGGTGTGCGAGATCGGCTACAGGCGGCGAATGTCCTGTGGATAATAGAAAACGTGCCCGGGGCTCCGCTGCGAAAAGACCTGATGCTTTGTGGATCGATGTTTGGTTTGCGGAGTTCGTCGGAACGATATTTGCGTCGGCATAGAATATTTGAATCAAATATTCCCTTTTTACTTCAGCCCTCCTGCCATCACGTTGGAAAGGCCGTAGGCGTTTATGGGCACGGACAAGCGGGCATGTTAGGACAACGATGGAGAACTGCCAAGGCAGAAGAGGCGCGGATATTAATGGGGATGGATTGGAGTACTCGCGATGGCATGGCACAGGCTATCCCTCCCGCCTACACGGAATGGATCGGGGGGCAATTAATGGAGGTTATGTATGGACATTAGCAAAGGAAAATACTGGCAACG
>PLLV01000047.1 GCA_003142295.1 Syntrophaceae bacterium | reverse complement strand
GCAATTACCGCTTCCAAGATTCTGGAGATTACTCTCACGTCGAGGAATAAGGGAAAGGAGGACAGCATTCCTCTCTGCGGCATACCATACCATGCCGCGTCATCGTATATAGCAAAGCTCATCGAGAAGGGTTTCAAAGTAGCAATCTGTGAACAGATAGAAGATCCAAAAGAAGCAAAGGGCATTGTGAAAAGGGACGTGGTGCGCATTATCACGCCTTCTCTCTTTGTAGATGAAGATAACACGAACATCAAGGAAAATGCCTTCTTGATGGCTCTTGCGTTGAGAGACGACAGGTTCGGCCTTGCTTTCCTGGATATATCTACAGGGGAATTTCTGGTCACGGAGTCTCAAAACAGGGATATCTTCATAGCGGAAATAAGCGGCCTCGATTTTCGCGAAGTCATCATCGAGGAGGACTTTCGTGAAAAAGCTGTTGTGAAGACGTTATCGCAGGGGGATCCCCGGCCCAGAATAAATTTTTTCGCGGCGGATTATTTTGATTATGATGCCGCTGTCGGCCGATTAAGAGAATACTTTTCTGAAGAGCTCTTGACTAAGGAAGGCATATTAAGACATCCGGCCACGGTAGCTGCAGCCGGTGCTATCCTCCGTTACGTGGAAGAAACGCAGAAGGACCACCTCGGCCATATAAATGCCATTCATTGGTATGAGACCGATAGCTATCTCGTCATGGATGAAATCGCCAAGCGAAATCTTGAATTATTTACAACCATAACCGAGAACAGAAAGGAAGGGGCGCTCTTTCATATTCTCGACGAGACAATCACGTCTATGGGCACAAGGAGGCTCCGGTGGTGGCTCAACTATCCTCTCGTGGATCCGGAAAAAATCAGAGAAAGACTGGTAGCAGTATCTGAAATTAAGGAACACCACATACTGAGGGGAGATCTGAGGAATGCCCTTTCCAGTGTCTATGACCTGGAAAGGCTGGCAAGCAGGGTTTCTATGGGTGTCGCCAATGGGCGCGATTTGATTGCCCTGAAAACATCCCTGAATGCACTGCCGCAAATCAGGGCCTTCATTTGTGGCTTTGATTCTTCCCTGCTGGCTTCAATTTATGCCGGGATTGACGAAATGCCGGATATCTGCGGCGTGATTGAGAGAGCCATTGTCGAAGACCCTCCGATGACAATTCGGGAAGGTGGGGTCATCAAGGAGGGTTATGATCAAGACCTCGACGAACTGATATCCGTCAGCAGAGACGGGAAAAAGTGGATCGCCGCCCTTGAACAAAGGGAGAGAAAACGAACGGGGATCAATTCTCTGAAAGTCGGATTTAACAGTGTCTTCGGATATTACATTGAAGTCACCAAGGCGAATACAGATCTCGTTCCCCATGATTATATCCGGAAACAGACCCTCATAAATGCAGAACGGTATATCAATCAGGAGTTGAAAGGATACGAGCATACCGTTCTTTCCGCAGAGGACCGCCGGAAAGAGCGGGAATATGATCTCTTTGTCCGAATCAGGGGAGAGATTTCGAAGGAAATAAAACGGATTCAGACCACGGCTTCGCATATTGCCGGCCTCGATGGCCTTGCATCTCTGGCGGAGGCGGCGGAGCGCTACAAATACTGCTGTCCTGTTGTCGATAGTGAAGACAGGATTGAAATAAAGGACGGCAGGCATCCTGTCGTAGAAAGGATGCCGCTGCCGGACGGTTTTGTGCCCAATGACGTCAGTCTCGATCTGGATGAAAATCGCCTTCTCATTATCACCGGGCCGAATATGGCGGGAAAATCGACGTATATCAGGCAGATTGCCCTCATAGTGATCCTTGCCCAGATGGGAAGCTTTGTGCCGGCACTGGAAGCGCGTATCGGCGTTGTTGACCGTGTATTTACGCGTATCGGGGCGGCGGATAGCCTGGCAAAGGGGCAGAGCACCTTCATGATCGAAATGAATGAAGTTGCCAATATCTTGAAGAATGCCACAAGGAGAAGCCTGATCATTCTTGATGAGGTTGGAAGGGGCACCAGTACATTTGACGGGCTCAGCATTGCCTGGGCAACGGCGGAATACATTCACAATGTGAAGCTCATAGGGGCACGCACTCTCTTTGCCACTCACTATCACCAGTTGACAGACCTGGCTTTGACGAAGGAGGGGGTAAAGAATTTCAATATTGCCGTCAAGGAGTGGGGAGACAGGATCATCTTTCTCAGAATGATCGTTGAAGGCGGAACAAACCGGAGCTACGGCATTCAGGTGGCGAGAATAGCCGGAGTGCCCGATGAAGTCATTGTCAGGGCCAGGGAGATCTTGAATAACCTTGAAAAGGGTGAATTTGACGAGGTCGGCATGCCTAAGATCGCCCGCGGCAGGAAATCGGCTCCCAAGGACAAGGCGCAGTTAAGCCTCTTCATGGACGGGGAGGACATGATCGCAAATGAGCTGAAATTGCTGGATATTCCGAATATGACGCCCCTTGAGGCCCTGCAAAAGCTCAGCTCCTGGAAGGACAAACTCTTATAAGAATTCACTCACTTGGGTAATTTCTTGGATTATCTTATTCTTATTTGATGCAGACCCTGCGAACCTGCTTTGCGTCCGTTATGCCCTTGAGCGCTTTTTGCAGTCCGTCCTGAAGCAGTGTGGTCATCCCTTCGGCAATTGCCGCTTCACGAATCTCCTCAACAGATGCGTGCTTCTGAATCAATCTCTTAATCGTGTCTGTATTGAGGAGGAGTTCATGGATACCCATTCTTCCCTTGTATCCTGTCTTGACGCAAGCCTCACATCCCTTTGGACGATAGAAGATCAGGTCGTCTGTGTAGGGTATGTTCAGTTTTTCAAAAAGATCATGACCGTAACTTTCCACCAATTCGTTATATTCATCGATTGATGGATTATATGCCTCTTTGCAGACCGTGCAGAGGGTTCTCACCAGACGCTGTGCAAGGATTCCTAAGAGGGAGTCCGCAAAATTCAGGGGGTCTATACCCATATCGAGAAGCCTGACGACTGTCTCAGGGGCGCTGTTCGTGTGCAGGGTACTGAAGACCAGGTGTCCTGTCAGTGACGCCTCAATGCCGGTCCTTGCCGTTTCAAAATCCCTCATTTCGCCGACCATAATAACATCGGGATCGGCGCGGAGGAAGGCGCGCGTAACAGCGGCAAAATCCAATCCGATCTTAGGATGCACCTGGACCTGACGAAGCCCGTACTGAGTAATTTCGACAGGATCTTCCGCCGTCCATATCTTTTTGTCCGGCGTATTGATATGGTGCAATGCCGCATGGAGAGTTGTAGTTTTTCCGGAACCGGTAGGGCCAACACATAGGATCAGGCCGTAAGGTTTTTCGCTAATGCCGATTAGTCCTTTGTAGTTTCTGTCCAATAACCCCATTTGTTCAAGGGGCATGGTTGTGCCCTTGGCGAGTATTCGCATGACCACATCCTCCACGCCGCCCTGTGTAGGAATTGTAGCCACGCGAAGCTCGATTTCTTCACCACCGGAACGCCTGAACTTTATTTTTCCGTCCTGCGGGAGTCTCTTTACGGTTATGTCCAAATTGGACATGATCTTTATTCGTGAAACGATAGCGGCCCGGTAATTGTACGGAAGGGTCTGATAAAGCATGCATTCCCCGTCAACTCTGTAACGGATTTCCACGTTTTTCTTCGCAGTATTTGGTTCGACGTGAATGTCAGATGAGCGCCTTGCATATGCGTCGTTAATGATCTTATTCACAATCTGCATGATGACGCTGTCTGATTCTGAGATAACTTCGCCTTCATCCTCGTCAGCTTCTTCGTCTGAAACAAGTCGTCCCAGAATGTCCGTTATTGACTGGTCGTCTTCATTCGTTGAGTAGAACAGATTGATGTACTTAATGATGTCTTCCGGGAGCGCTACGTCATATTTGACCGCCTTCGTTTTTAAGACACTTTCAATCGTATCGCGCTTGAGGATGTTGTGGGGGTCATCCATGATGACATGGATACTCCCGTCCACTCTTTCAAGGGGAACCCACATCTCACGGCGGAGAAATTCTCTCTTTAAATTCTTTAACAGGTCTCCCGGTATGGGGAACTTCTCGTTGAACGGAATGACCTTGCAGTGGAAGTATTCTTCATAAGATCTAGCGATATCATTCCCTGATATCTTATATTTGTTCATCAGGAGGCTTTCCATCGATTCCTTTTCTTCTCTCGCTCTATCCCAGGCACTATCCAGCTCGTATTCCTTGAGAAACCCGCGAGTGACGAGGTAATCGAATCTTGTCTTTCTCCTCCTGCCGTATATGTCCTGATTGTTGATTGCTATTCCTAAAACATCGGCGAACTCCAGCAAGAACGCTTGTTCATCTTCTGTAAATTTACCTGAGCTTTTTCTGTTTAATATTTGGACAACACCTTTGAGGGTCCTTTCATAAAATATAGGGGCTGCTAGAACCTGATTGGTTCTGAAACCTGATTTTTTGTCCCATCTGTAATCAAAGGCCAGTTCTTTATCGATGCCCTTGAGTTCCTCAATATCATAAACGTCAGCTATGTTAACCGGTTTACCCGTGTTTGCCACATAACCAGCGATGCTTTTGTTATTGACGGGTACCCTGATTTCTTTAAGCTGAGATCCGACGAGGAACATGGAATAGATTTCATTTTTCAGTTTGTCCACCATGTAGATGGTGATTGAGTGGGCGTCAAAGAGGTTTAGAATACCGTCCTTCAGATCCACGAGGATCTGCTTAGCATTGTGTGCAGCGTGAATTTGGTTTGTAATATCCTGCAATGCCTTACGGAGACGCAGTTGCTCCTCAAGATCAGCTTGCTGATTAATCGCCAGATTACTATCTATCATTTTCTTTTCTGCTTGAAGAACATCCATTTTTACGGCCATATAATAATCATTACTCTACAGCTTGATGTTTTCAGGGTGAACCAAGTTCCTTCGCATATTAAATCAGAATGAAAGAAAATACAATACAAACTTCTTTCTCGAGAATTGTTGAGGACATGCCTGAAAGTGACAAATGTCACAAAATAAATAAAAAAGAGAACTAACTAGTAAGCAGAATCAGGATCCTGTAACAATTTTCGAGAAGTCGGCTATCATATGGAATACGCCTGAAATTTCCTCCAGAAGGGAAAGACGGTTAAACCGTATTTTATCGTCTTTCGCCATAACGAGGACATTATTAAAAAAGTCATCGACAGGTTTTCTCAAAGTGGCCAGCTCGACCAGGGCAGACAGATAATCATCCCTCTCGATATGTTTAATAACTTTCTCTTTTGTACGCAAGAAAGCACTGTATAAAGATCTTTCTTCTTCAGATTCGAACTTCGAGGGGTCAACGGAACCGTTTCTAAAGTCCTTAATGATGTTGCCTACACGCTTAAAAGCGATCGCCAGCGGTTCGAAATCCGCGTGAGACTTGAAAGTTTCCATCGCCTCGATTTTCTCAAATGACCGGACAATATCCGCGGCGCCCGTTTCAAGTACGGCGTCAACTACATCATAGGGGTGTCCCTGGGAGGTGAGCAGATTTTCAAATCTGCCCTTGAAGAACTCAAGCACATTGGCCTTTATCTCCTCAGGGGCTCTTTTGAGCTTACCATTTAGAATCGTAATGCTCTTATCGATTATGACTTTCAGGTTCAGGGGATAGCGCTTGTTTATGATTATGTTGATAATCCCGATGGCCTGTCGTCGCAGCGCATACGGGTCTGCCGTGCCCGTGGGAATCAGATTAACACCGAAGAATCCGACGATGGTATCCAGCTTGTCCGCGATACTGATTATGGCGCCTTCATCCGTTTCCGGGAGGTCGCCTCCTGCAGCTGTGGGGAGGTAGTGTTCATAGATTGCCTTTGCAACGACAGGATTTTCACCAGCTATCAATGCATATTCCCTTCCCATAATACCCTGAAGCTCGGTGAACTCGCAGACCATCTGTGTTTCTAAATCGGCTTTGGCGAGAATGGCAGTTCGATCAACCGTATCTCTAAGGGAAGGATTTATGTGATCCGTTATGTACAGGGCAAGCTCTCTCATCTGCATGACCTTTTCGTATGAAGTTCCCAGCTGCGAGTGAAATACAACCTGTCTTAACTTCTCAAAGTGCTGATCGAGGGAGGTTTTTTGATCTTCTTCGAAGAAGAATTTTGCATCTGCCAACCTTGCCCGAATTACTTTTTCGTTACCGCGGGCTACGACTTGTGGGTCTCGGGCAAGAGTATTGTTAATAGTAATAAAATATGGCAATAATTTTCCTTCATCGTCAACGACGGGAAAATATTTCTGATGTAAAATCATGGAGGTCGTCAGAACCTCTTTGGGCAGTTTCAGGTAGTCTTTATCAAAGCTCCCGCAGACGGCAGTCGGATATTCAACAAGATAGGTAACTGTTTCAAGTAGATCTTCAGTATAAAAGATCTTGCCCTCCACAGTCTTCGCGGCTTTTTCAGCTTCCTCAAGTATAATCCTCTTCCTCTCTTCAGGATCAACAATGACAAAGTGCTTTTTGCAATTTGTCACATATTCTTCCATTTTTTTTACTTTAAATGATTTTGTGCTCATGAAACGATGGCCATAACTTCTATCTCCACTCTCTATATTTCCGATCACAAACGGTATCGTTTCGCCGCCGTATATGGCGAGTATCCAATGAATGGGCCTTGCGAAGCGAACATGCAGGTCAGACCAGCGCATGGACTTTCTAAAAGGGATGGATGTTATGAATCTTGTGAGGATCTCCGGCAACAGAGCTATCGTATCTTCTCCGGTGATTTTTTTTCGCGCACAGATATACTCGCCCTTCTCTGTCGTAACTACCGCGAGTTCCGAGATGTTTATTCCCTGACCTGTTGCGAAGCCGAGGGCAGCCTTGGTTGGATTTCCATTTTCGTCGAAAGCAACTCTTTTTGCGGGACCGATCTTTTCAATAATCTGATCTTCCTGCCTGCTTGATAAATTACCAACGCAGAGACAAAGCCTCCGGGGCGTTGCCATTGCCTTGATCTCATCGTGGTGGATGCGCTTGTTGGAAAGTTCTCTCCGTATAATTTCATCCATGTCTCTGATAGCTTTTGGCAGAAAAGCCGCGGGTATTTCCTCCGTTCCTATCTCAAGTAGAAGTTCCTTGCCCATTAATCATCTCCAGTATAAAATTCTAAATTTGACTATCAAAATCCAAAAGTATTCGGACATCCAGGGTTTGATATTGTTTAATCACTCGTGTTCATTTTCTTCATTTTTCCCAGGAGGGGATACCCCATCTTTTCTCTTTGCTTGAGATAGCCTTCGGCGCTTATTCTGGCCAGATTCCTCACTCTGCCTATGTAGCTTGTGCGTTCTGCCACGCTTATTGCGCCACGGGCATTTAGCAGGTTGAAAATGTGGGAACACTTGAGGCAGTAATCGTAAGTGGGGAGGATCAGCTCTTTCTCAGACATCCTGACGGATTCAGCCTCGCACATATCAAAAAATTTCCTCAGCATCACAACATCTGCATATTCGAAATTGTAGAAGGACCATTCCACCTCACCTTTGTGGTGCACATCACCGTAAGTGACCTGGTCATTCCATTTAAGGTCGTATACATTGTCTATCTCCTGGATATACATGGCAATTCGCTCGATTCCGTAGGTGAGTTCGCCGCATATGGGATTGAGGTCGATGCCGCCACACTGCTGGAA
Organism: Syntrophaceae bacterium; assembly: GCA_003142295.1. Taxonomy (GTDB): domain Bacteria; phylum Desulfobacterota; class Syntrophia; order Syntrophales; family UBA2185; genus Fen-1135. Next base: position 18,485 of record PLLV01000047.1, on the reverse strand, counting down.
GTAGGTAAACTGCGTTATCTCCATGCCATCGAGCCAGACCTCCCATCCCAGTCCCCATGCGCCGAGTGTAGGTGATTCCCAGTCGTCTTCAACAAACCTGATATCATGATCGAGGGGATCTATGCCAAAATTCTTCAGCGAGTCAAGGTAAAGACTCTGGATATCAAGGGGAGAGGGCTTCAATATTACCTGATACTGGTAATAGTGCTGCAACCTGTTTGGATTATCTCCATATCTGCCATCAGTGGGTCTTCGCGACGGCTCAACATATGCCACGTTCCAAGGTTCCGGCCCCAGAGCCCTGAGAAACGTCGCGGGATTGAATGTCCCGGCTCCTACCTCAAGATCATAAGGCTGTTGAATCACGCATCCGTAGTCTGCCCAGTACTTATCAAGGGCGAATATTAATTCCTGAAAGTTCACCTGACCCTCCTCGGTTGTATAGTGGCCTCTGCTTTGATTTTATAGGCATTTAAACAGAAATAACTAACATGGGTAAAGATGCGTGTCAACATGAAAAACTGGAGGCAGGCTATTGCGAAGATAAGATTCCCATTTTTTGGATATCATTAAGAACCAGAAATGATTTAACTTCTTTCCCGAGAAGGTGGTGAATGAAGCCGACAAGGACGTCCTTGCTTTCTTTGGCCGTCTGTTCCGAAAAGGTAATTATGTTGATTCTTGCGGTATCTATTTCCTTTCCCAGCAGAAGCGTTCTTATGGTTCCCAGGGAAACGTAAAGGGAACCGGGGTTGTTCCGGTGGCACTCATTGCATCTCAGGCCACCATCGCTTATGATAAAATGGTAGATGACCTCTTCGCCGACCGGCTTCTTACAAGTCATGCACCTGTCTAAGACCGGTTCATATCCTGCAAGTCTTAGGAGACGTATCTCAAAAAAACGTATCAACGCTTCCGAACAGGCTCCAGCGTCAATGAGGCCGAGGAAATTCAGCAATAATTTAAATAGGTCAATATTTTTTTTGCCTTCCAGCGTGAATTTGTCGATTAGCTCTGTAAGATATGAGGAGAGCAGCATCTTATGAAGGTCTTCCCTGATATTTGCGTGGTGGTCTATGACGTCACACCCTTCAATGAGCGCGAGGGTCCCCCGTCCTTTCTTGGAAAAAATGATGTTACAATAAGATGAGGGTTCAAGGGCATTGGAGAATCTTTTTTTGCTTCGCCGGGCGCCCTTTGCGATTCCCTTAATCTTACCGAAATCGCTCGAGTAAAAGGTTACAATACGGTCCGATTCTCCATAGTCGAGGGAATGTATGACGATTGCTGAAGTCTTATGCACGACCCTTGTGTTCATGGCATGTCCCGATATTTTATTTCCCCACCCATAATTGTCATTATGGCCTTTCCTTTCATTGCCTGTCCATGAAAGGGTGTGTTTTGCCCTTTTGATCGCAGCCTGTTGCGGTCAACCGTCCAATTTCTATTGGGATCAATCACAGTGATATCGGCATCTCCGCCTGTCTTCAGGGTTCCTTTGGGAATGTTGAGGATCCGCGCAGGATTTGTACTCATCCTGAGTATCAACTGGCCGAGCGTGAGGATGCCATCGTCAACAAGCCTCAGGCTGAGAGCAAGGGAGGTTTCCAACCCTGTGATACCGAATGAAGCATATTCGAATTCTACTTCTTTGTCTGTTGACGCATGTGGAGCGTGGTCACTTGCGATGACGTCAATGGTTCCATCCCTAAGCCCCTCTTTTACTGCTTTGACGTCTTCGATAGTGCGCAATGGGGGATTGACCTTGGCACATGTATCGAATTCTCTCAATGCCTCGTCGGTAAGAGCGAAGTAGTGGGGAGCGGTTTCCGCCGTTACCATGAGGCCTCTGTCTTTGGCATCCCTGATCAGTCTGACGGCGCCCGCAGTGCTCACATGGGCAATATGAAGAAGCGCTCCTGTGTAATCGGCTATAATTATATCTCTGGCAACGATCGCGTCTTCCGCTATATTGGGAATTCCCTGAAGACCGAGTTCGGTGGACACAAACCCTTCATTCATAGATCCCCCTTGAGATAAGCAGGTGTCTTCGCAGTGTGAGATGATTGACATGCCGAGGGAAGATGCATATTCAAGAGCCCTTCTCATCAGAGCGCTGTTTGTCACCGGTTTCCCATCATCTGAGAATGCCATGGCACCGGCATCCTTCAGGTCCATGAATTCTGTAAGGGAGACTCCTTCTGATCCCATGCTGACAGATGCAATGGGGTATACATTAACGAGGTTGCATGAAGCCGCTTTTCTCTTGATATACTCCGTTACTGACCGGGTGTCATTGACCGGGTTGGTGTTGGGCATGCAGGCAACAGACGTGAATCCGCCGGCAGCGCCGGCTTCGCTTCCCGTCTGAATTGTTTCTCTGTATTCAAACCCCGGTTCGCGCAGATGGGTATGCATATCGATTAATCCCGGCACCACAACCATACCTTTGATATCGATGATGTTGATTTCTCGGGCCGCTGATTTCCGGGAATCAGTCTTGGGCTTGTTTGCATTTTTCTCGATCTCAGCGATCTTCCCATTTTCTATCAGGATGTCCATGTGTGCATCCAGATTCTGGGAGGGATCAATAACCCTTCCGCCCGCGAGCAGTAATTTCATCGTTGGCCTCCTATGAGCAGATACAGCAGTGCCATGCGAACAGCCACGCCATTTGTCACCTGGTCAAGTATTATGGAATAAGGACCATCGGCAATGTCAGGCGCAATTTCAATTCCCCTGTTGATTGGTCCCGGATGCATAACCAGGACGTCTTCTTTCGCCAGCTTGATATTCTGTCTGTTCAGACAGAAGAAGTTGGAATACTCCCTGAGCGATGGGAAAATTTTCTGCTGCTGTCTTTCCAACTGAATTCTGAGCATCATGATAATATCCACGTCTTTAATCGCTTCCTCCAGACTATTATGAACAGTCACTCCCATGCGCCCAACATCCCTGGGAATCATCATTGCTGGTCCAGCCACAATGACATGGGCCCCCATCTTCGTAAGGCCGTAGATGTTGGAACGGGCTACCCGGCTGTGTGCAATGTCACCCACAATCGCCACCTTGAGACCTGAAACCTTCCCCTTTTTTTCTCTTATAGTCATCATGTCTAACAATGCCTGGGTTGGGTGCTCATGGGCTCCGTCGCCGGCATTAATTATGGATTGTTTGACCATCCTGGCCAGCATATGGGGCGCACCTGCCGCGCTATGTCTGATAACTATGGCATCCGGATTCATGGCCTCTAAGTTCCGGGCAGTATCGATGAGGGTCTCGCCCTTTACGACACTGCTTGTCGTTGCAGAAATATTGATGGTATCGGCACTGAGTCTTTTTCCTGCGATTTCAAAGGAGGTTCTGGTCCTCGTACTGGCTTCAAAAAAAAGATTTACGACCGCTTTGCCCCTCAGGGTTGGGACCTTCTTTATTTCCCTTGTAGAGACTTCGATAAAGGATTCTGCCGTATCGAGAATTAGATTTATCTCATCAACAGACAGGTCTTTAATGCCTAGGATATCTTTCTTCGTTAACTTCATAAGGGAACCTCAAACAAATGATTGCCTCTGTTCGTTTAAGCTTTTAAGTGTTCTCTTTTCATTGGTTGTCATCCTGGATAACAACTTCGTCTACCCCGTTCTTTTCCATGAGTTTCACGACCACCGATTCCCATAACGACGACGGCAGATTCCTGCCCACAAAATCTGCCCGGATGGGAAGCTCGCGGTGTCCCCTGTCAATGAGCACCGCAAGCTGGATAAGCTTGGGTCTGCCGAAATCAATAAGGGCATCCATGGCTGCCCTTATCGTTCTGCCAGTGAAGAGGACGTCATCAACTAAGACGACTTTCCTATTATCCAGGGAAAAGGGTATGTCTGTTTTGCCCAGCAGAGGTTTCTTGTTGGTCAGGCGCAGGTCATCGCGGTAGAGTGTAATGTCCAGAATGCCTATAGGTAAATCAACTCCTTCAATCTTGGTTAATTTTTTTTTCAGCCTTTCTGCAAGGAAAACGCCGCCTGTCCTGATACCTACCAGACATAGTTCGTCTGTACCCTTGTTTTTCTCCAGAATTTCATAAGCTATTCTTGTGAGAGACCTGTCTATGCCATCTGCATCCATGACGACCTTTTTCTGTTCCATTGCCGTGTTTCACCTCTGAAAATAGCTACAAAAAAGCCTTCCCATTATGATGAGAAGGCTGGCAAAAAAACTGATGACTGTTTTGGGTTCATATCCTTTTTCAATCTCTCTGGATTAAATTAAAAGGCTGCCTCAGTGTGCAATATCTAAGTTTGGATTATCGCCTTGCCGGGCAATCGACTATTTCATATCATATCAAGGGAGAGAAAAAAAGCTTTTTTATACCCTCAATAATGCCCTGGGCATTCTAGCCGCGGTCTTCGTATTATTGCATTGAATTAAGATGAGTGATTCTGTTTTTCGGCGTGAATCCGAGAGCGAGCACTGACCGCACGGGGTAAGCGACCAAATGCTTAACAGCGCCTTAATTGAGGATAGAAGCTTCTCCTCAGTTTACTGCGGAGAGCTTCAATGGGGGAAACGCAGTATCAGGATTTACCGGGTATCGTTCCTGTTCTAATATTCATCTCCGGTTCAAACTATGAAATTCAATGACATGAGCTGTAGCAGTATTTTAGATACGGCGCTAATGGGGCAATTGAGCGAATCTCTTCCACCTGATTCTGCTCAACACACTCGAAAATCTGCCCCACAAAGAACTGTCTTTTTCATCATAAGGCGCAATTGACCAGTATATGATAAAGGCCTTCCCCATGACATCTTTCAGGTCAACCAAACCCCAGAATCTGCTGTCATAACTCTGGTCTCTGTTATCACCCATCACAAAAATGGAATCAGGACGAACCGTCATCGGCCCAAAGTTGTCGCGAGGCTGTATAGAGCCGGGAATTATGAAATCATCAGTATAAATCCCATAGGGATCGTTGTATGGCAGGCCGTTTAAGTAAATTTTTTTGTTTCTAATTTCTATGGTATCACCGCTGACCCCGATGACCCGTTTGATAAAATCCTTGGATCGGTCTTCAGGGTATATAAATACCACAATGTCTCCCCGCCTTGGTTCGCTGATGGGAATTAGCGTATTTCTGATAAAAGGTATCTTTATGCCGTAGATGAATTTATTTACCAGTATATGATCTCCGATTTCAAATGTCGGCTTCATGGAACCCGAAGGGATTTTAAAGGCCTGAATGACGAATGTCCGTATAAAAAGCGCTATAAGGATGGCAATGACAATCGCTTCAGCGTATTCTTGCAATTTAGATTTGTTTTTGGTCATGATTCAACCTTTCGGAACCCTCGTAGAAAGTCTCCCTGTCCACCTGGGTGCAGGCTCACAAGCAGCAGTCCCCGCACGAGTCATTCTCCAATAGAGCTTGGGATTCATATGAAGAAAACCAACCGTTCATGAATATATGTTTGACATTGTGATAACTATCATTACGAGAGCACAAAATCCTTTTATGAGAGTCCCGGCAACCCTTCCCAGGATAGCACCGTAGCCTGCCCTCAACGCAGGTTTCAACTTGGATTGGTGGATCAGCTCAATCGCCAGCACACCGGCAAATCCGCCGAGAAAAGTTCCGGCAACGGTACCTAAACCGAAAAACAATGGGGTCATTGTCACGGCACCAATGAAACCACTGATTGCTGATATCCAGATTACTCTCTTGGAAAGTCCAAACCTTGCTGCCCCTGCTACTCCAAATGAAAAATCGATAGCCTCTGCCAGTATAGAGATGACGAGAAGGATCAGGACAATCTTGATACTAACTCTTTCGAAACCCGTGATCAAAGCATAAAGGACGACATCAATAAGTATTACGGCTGTTCCGGGAATGCCGAATATTATGGAAAAAATTCCCATAAAGAGCACGAGGATAAAGACGGTCAATCCTGCAATTTCAAGAGGAGTCACTACTTATTTTCTCCTTTTCAGCGTCGAAGGTCTATATCTCTCCCATGCAAGAACTACAGGAGCCGCGATAAAGACAGATGAGTATGTGCCGAAGATAACACCTACAAGAAGCGCAAAGGCGAAATCGTGGATAACTGCCCCACCAAAGATAAATAGAACAGCAACAACAAGGACTACTGTAAAGGAAGTCAGAATGGTCCGGCTCAACGTCTGATTAATGCTCTCGTTCATGACTGTGGGAAGGTCTTTCCTCGTATTCTTTCTTACGTTTTCTCTGACCCGGTCAAAAACGACAATTGTATCGTGAATGGAGTAACCGATAATAGTCAAGAGAGCAGCAACAATTGTGAGCGTAAATTCTATGGCGAAGATGGAAAAAATTCCTACTACTATAGTAACATCGTGAATTACACCTACAATGCCGCCTACGGCATGACGGAATTCGAACCGGATGGCTATATAGATGAGCATACCGATCCAGGAAAAAATAACGGCCAAGATCGCTTTTTGCGTTAAATCCTTACCAACCTTTGGTCCCACCACCTCGACCCTCTGCACCTGGAAAGCGTCTTTCCCGTATGCGGCATTCAATGATTCCTCGATCTTAGCGGAAAGACCCTTGATCTCCGAAGAGGACTTTGCCGTTCTTATTATGACTTCATCAGTACCAGACGGTTGGATAACGCTGTCATCGATGCCGATCTGAATCAGAACCTTTCTAATGTCGTCGGCTGACACTGCTTTGTGAAATTTGATCTGGACGAGTGTGCCACCGGCGAAATCGATGCCGTAGTTTAATCCTCTCCATGCGATAGAAATTAAGCAGATAATGGTTAGTACTACCGAGAAGATAACGGCGTATTTTAACCTACCGACAAAATTGATATTAATTCCCGGTTTTACAAGTTCCATTTATGTCTCCTATGGGTAAAAAGTTATCTTAAACTCCAAAGCATGTTCTCATATGATAGTTTCAAACACTGACGGATTCAATTTTCCTATACCAGATGAAGTAGTCAAAAATAATTCTTGTCACAAAAACGGCAGTGAAAAAGCTCGATATTATGCCTATGCTCAGGGTGACGGCGAAACCTTTAACGGGTCCTGTACCGAAACCAAAGAGGAACAGAGAAGCGATCAAGGCATTAACATTGGTGTCAAAAATAGTCATGAAGGCCTTGGCATATCCCGTTTCGATGGATGCTCTCGGTGTCTTACCTGCACGAAGCTCTTCACGAATTCTTTCAAATATAAGGACGTTGGCATCTACTGACATACCGATAATCAAAACAATGCCCGCTATGCCGGGAAGGGTCAGTGTCGCCTTGAAGGCTGCCAAGGCACCAAGAATGATGGATATGTTCATGATGAGGGCAATGTTCGCAACGATTCCGGAAAGCCTGTAATAGACTATCATAAACAGGCCTACCATAATGCCTCCCAGAATGGCAGACCACATCCCCTTGTCGATGGAATCCTGCCCTAATGAAGGTCCCACAGTCCTTTCCTCGAGGATATTTACCGGTGCAGGGAGAGCTCCCGCCCGGAGGACTATTGCCAGGTCTTTGGCTTCATCCATGGTAAACGATCCGGTGATCTGAGCCTCGCCACCCGAAATTCTCTCCTGAATCACCGGGGCCGAGTAAACGGAGCCATCGAGAATAATTGCGAGGCGCTTTTTCACATTTTCTCCTGTTATTCTGTCAAAAACCTTCGCGCCCTGGGCATTGAACTTTATGGCCACGTATGGCTCACCAAACCTGTCGCTTATTTTTACCTGCGCACTTTCGAGGTCACCACCGGTGAGGAGGGTTCTGCTCTTGAGCAAGATCGGAATATTTGTTCTCCGTCCCGTTTGTCGATCCAGTCGGGTTTCATAGGCAACGTGATCGCCCTGGGGCACATTGCCTTTCAATGCGTTATCTACGCTCTGTTCTTCATCAACAAGCTTGAATTCCAAGAGAGCCGTCTTTCCAATAAGATTCTTGGCGCGTTCCGTATCCTTGATGCCGGGAAGCTGTATGACTATGCGGTCATTTCGCTCGGGAATGATTTCCGGTTCCGTAATACCAAATTGATCGACCCTGTTCCGGATGGTCTCAAGACTCTGTTCGATGACCATTTTCTTGATCTCTTCAGCTCGTTTGTTCTTGATCTTAAGGACAACAACTTCTCTGCCACCCCGAATTTCCGATGAGACTGTTTCCAGATCCGGATAATTATCTTTGATGACTTTTTCAAATGCACCCTTCGATGCACTGTCGGGCAGTTCAAAGGATATGGCACCTGTCTTCCTCGCGTCCTCAAGATACATGAAACGGACTTTGTTGTTCATGAGGGTCTCTTTCACTTCATTGGACAGGCGTTCAGTGGTGTTTTCCAGCGCCTTCGCTATATCAACCTCCAGTACCAGATGGGTTCCTCCCTGAAGATCGAGACCCAAGTGGATCTTATCCATAGGCAAGTGTTTCTTCCAAAAGTCCGGAAGGTCCTGTGTCACGGAGGGTGTGAGATAAAATAATCCCGCAAGGCAAACGACTAACGCTATGGCTGCCCTTATCTTAATACCCTTGAGCATGTCTTACCCCTTTCAATATAATTGACGACTTTGCGAAGTGCGAAAACCTGAGTTGCGCTGCATTGCACGCCACCGTGATTTGTGTAGAGAGAAGCTTTGGTCTGAGGAACCTGGGCTCCCCCGCAACCCTGCCCGTATGCGGCGTGAAAGCGGAATATGCCAGTTATCTTTCTTTCCGGGAGGTGCTGCATTGCAGGCAACGCTTCAATTCCGCGCCTCGTGACTCACTTCTTTCACAAAACTATCCCTTGATCCAGTCTGGGACTTTTTGAAAGATCAATATCATTCTTATGTAGCCTTTTGAGTAACAGTGCCTATATATTCCCGTGAGACCTTTATCCTCACTTTTTCAGCAACTTCGAGTGTAACAATAGTATCTGTCAAAGCTGTCACTTTTCCGTGAATCCCTCCCACAGTTACGACCATATCTCCATGAGTGAGGTTTCCACGCATTTTTTTGATTTCTTTTTGCTTCTGTTGCTGAGGTCTTATCATGAGAAAGTAAAAGATGGCAAACACAACGGCCATCATTATTATGAAACTAATATCGCCCCCTCCTCCGGCGCCCCCGCCTCCGCCAAAACCACCCATAGCATAAGCAATGTCTGTCAATTTCAAGTCCTCCTCTTTGCAGTTTGACTGTCAGCTATCAGGTCCAAGAACTATTCAAATGAAGTCTGTTGACTGATTGCTGTATTTGGATCAGTTAAAAAAGAATTTTTGAATTCTCTGTATTTACCATCTCTTATCGCTGCCCTGATGCGCTCCATCAGGTGCATGAAGTACCGAACATTGTGAATAGTATTTAGAACCATAGCCAAAATCTCTTTGGCCATATACAGATGTCTCAAGTATGCCCGTGAGTAGTTTCTGCAAGTATAACAGTCACATGTGCCGTCCAAAGGCGAATCGTCATCCCGGTGTTGGGCGTGTTTTATAACAACCTTTTCATGATTTGTAAATAATAATCCGTGTCTGGCGCAACGGGTAGGTATGACGCAGTCGAACATGTCAATTCCATAATCCACACATGTCACAATATCTTCAGGCGTTCCCACACCCATCAGATATCTCGGCCTGTCATCGGGAAGGAGGGGAGTGGTCAATGATGCGATACTCAGCATCTCTTCCTTGGGCTCCCCCACGCTCAACCCACCTATGGCGTAGCCATCAAAGCCGATATTTTTCGATATATCTTCTACAGCCCGTAGCCTGAGGTCTGGATAGATCCCACCCTGGATGATGCCGAATAGGGCCTGCTCATTATTTTTCTTGATGGCTTTGGATCTCCTCGCCCAATTTAGAGTCAGTGCCAGAGATTTTTCTGCTTCTCGGAAACTCGCCGGATAAGCCGTGCATTCATCGAGGCACATCATGATATCCGAACCGAGAGCCTCTTGAATCTCAATCGCAAGTTCCGGACTAATGAAATGCTTGGAGCCATCAATGTGGGATTTAAAGATTACTCCGTCATCACTTATTTTCCTGAGGGCACCCAAGCTGTATACCTGGAAACCGCCGCTATCAGTCAGAATAGGAGCGCCCCAGTTCATAAATTTGTGGAGACCGCCCAGCTTCTTAACAATTTCGTACCCTGGCCTCAGATAAAGGTGATAGGTGTTTGCGAGGATCATTTCAGCGCCAAGGTTCTGTACCGTTTCGGGAATGAGAGACTTGACAGTACCTTGAGTGGCTACCGGCATGAAAACGGGTGTATTGACCTCGCCGTGGGTTGTGCAGATTCTTCCAAGACGGGCTCCCGATGACGGGTCTTTCCTGAGCAGCTTAAATTGATACATAATACATGACTAATAAGGTATACATGTACTGAAGCATTATTGCAATTTGTCGTGAAGCAGAGAATCTTGAATTACGAGGCATATCCCTATGCTTCCTCCGCGCAACAGAAGTGGCATCTTGGCGTCAAGGTGATTTTGAACTCACGAAATGCCGGGCTTGGCAATTATATCTTTGTTCCCAACCTATAGAATCAACATGCAATCTCCATAACTGTAAAAGCGGAATCTATTTCTTACAGCCTCTTTGTAGGCCCTTTCTGTCAGATGTTTGCCGGCAAAGGCGCACACGAGTAAGTAAAGGGAGGATCTGGGAAGGTGAAAATTAGTTATCAGTGAACCAACCCGCTTAAAGCGGTACCCGGGATAGATAAAGAGTCCGGTATATGCGGAGGAGGGTTTAATCTTTCCTGCGTCGTCTGCAGCCGATTCAATAACCCTTGTGGATGTCGTTCCCACGGCAATAACCTTTTCGGCGCTGTTGATCACCTCTGCAGCTTCAGGCGTTATTTCAAAAAACTCCTCTTCCATCATATGGTCTTCGACGTCATCTGTTTCAATGGGGAGAAATGTACCGTAACCTACATGTAATGTAACGGGCACAACGTGTACACCATTTTTCCTGAGGGTGTCGAGAATATTCTGAGAAAAATGCAAACCTGCCGTCGGTGCTGCGACTGAACCGGGGAAGCTGGCATAGATTGTCTGATACCTTTCCATATCCGCGAGAGATTCAGCAGAGTTCTTGTGTCGTTTGACATAGGGGGGGAGAGGCGTCCTTCCGTATTTTTTTAGAAAGTTATCGAACTCTATACCTGTTACGAATGTGACGATCCATTTCTTCTCCGATACGCGGTCAATAACTTGTGCTTCACATTCCTCTCCAAATAAAATTCTCGTTCCCACAAGAACTCTTTTCGCAGGTTTTAATAATACCTCCCACGTTTCTAATGGTTTCGAATCTTCCGACCTTCTGGAGAGAAGAAGTATCTCTACAGTCCCCCCTGTTGTCTTCTTGCCAATTAGCCTTGCCGGAATTACCTTCGTATCGTTAATGACCAGAACATTGTCCTTTTTTGCAAATTCCGGCAAGTTATGAAAAATTCTGCATGCAACATCGCCTGTCTTTCTCTTGACAACCATCATCCGGGATTCGTCTCTTAGATCACATGGGGATTGTGCTATAAGTTCTTTGGGAAGATGGTAGCCGAAATCCTCTAGTTTCATCCTTCAACTTCTTCCGAAATATATGAGAATCAAACCCGTTATAATTGCAGATAGCCCTAAGATCCTCAGGATGGAGTCGGGCATTTCCTGTAGTTTCATAATATAAGACTTAACCTTCTCCGGGAAGGCGAAATAGGGGAGCCCTTCGATAATGAAAACCATTCCCAAAACACATAAGAAATATTCCATTATATGATTATTCCTTCAACTTCGATTCATTCCACAGATCATCCATTTCTTTGAGTGATGCGCCAGCAGGGTCTTTGCCCTGTTCCGCAAGTTTTTCTTGAATGTATGAGAATCTGTCGATAAATTTCGCAAGGGATGCCGTGAGCGATTCCTCGGCATTTACATTTACAAATCTTGATATATTTACCAGGGAAAACAGAAGATCGCCAATTTCTTCCCTGATACATTTTATGTCATTGGCTGCCAGGGACGACTTGAACTCATTGAGCTCCTCTTCAATTTTGGCCAGGACTTCTTCCGTTCTTACCCAATCAAAACCGACCTTGGAGGCTGCCTCGGTTACTTTTTGCGCCCTGAGGAGGGCCGGCAGTGACCGCGGAATGTTATCAAAAAGTCCGCGACCATTCTCATTCCTCTTTTCCATGTTCCTCTTGATATCTTCCCAATTGTTCTTGATCTCCTCAACATTCTTGACTCTTGTATTGCCAAAGACATGGGGATGCCTTCTTATCATCTTTTCAGTCACATCTTTCATAATATCGGTGAGCTTGAAGTCGCCCGCTTCCTCTGAAATATGCGCCAAAAAGAAAACCTGAAATAGAAGATCCCCCATTTCTTCTTTAAGAGCCTCCGGCGAACCATCTTCTATAGCATCAATGAGTTCGTAGGTCTCTTCCAGTATATATTTTGCCATATCCTCTTTTTTCTGTTTTCTATCCCAGAGACACCCGTCTTTCGATCGCAACTTTTGAATAGTCTGGAGAAGCCTCTTAAAACATGCTTCGGCTTGGCAGGATGTTTCTTTCATTTTCCTCACTGTAAAGATTCAACCTATGTTTATTATTAACATCTTTACGATGGTGTTACAATCACAGAAATCTTTTCAAGGATGCCCAAGTGGGCAGAGCTGTGAAGATACTGATGAGATGGCAAGTTTATCTTGAAAGGTCAGGAAAGAGAATCTTTTTTTCCGGCAAATGAATATTTTTCGAAATTTGTCTGAATTCTCATTTTGTTGTTGCATGTTCCATTGTTAGTCTGTATAAAATACTAAGAAGAATCATCATTTATTGTTTGTTGCTATGTCGAGAGCATATGTCCTTGGACATGTAATAATCTGGCTGGACTTAATGGACATTCAGGATAAGGAGGTTTGAGTATGTCAAACAGGGTCGATGATTTCATTAAAGGGTTGCTTGTTGGAGGCTTGATTGGTGCGGCAATTGGAATTCTCTATGCGCCTAAGAGCGGTAAAGAGACACGGGAGGACCTCAGCAGGAAGACTGAGGAATTAATAAATAAGGCCAAAGAGGAATACGAACTGGCGCTGGTAAAAAGTAAGAAAGCTTATGAAGCCGCCGTTTTGCGTCTGAAACAGCTGGAATCTTCCGCAAAGGAAAAAGTTGGAGAGATGGAGGGGAAAGTTGAAGAGCTGGCTGATCGCGGAAAAGAAACGTTTCAAGAGACCAAGGGTCGCCTGAAGAAAGCGATAGATGCTGGAGTCGAAGCCTTCAAGGAAGAAAAAGAGAAGGCATAATCGTAAGAGCCTTAGCTCAAGAAGCGGGTGATCTCCATGTTTCTCGAAATCAGTGTGGTAATTTTAAGCGTCGTGTTTCTCCTCATTGCGGTATTATCGGTTCCTTTTCATTTGCAGACTTGGCGGACCGCAAAGAGCATGGCCACGACACTGCAGATGCTTAACGAAAGCTTGCCCGGCATCCTCAAGAACTTGGAGGAAATTACGACGAATATCAACAGAGCAACGCATACAGTAAATGAACGGATTGAGGGACTCTCGCTCGTTGCCCATCGGGTTCAGGGGCTGCTGGGTATGGTACTGGACATAGGTAATGTCTTGCAAGCCAGAACTCGTCTTCCTGTTTTCAAGACAGTCAGAAATGCCTTCGCAGTTCTGACTGGGGTGAAAGTATTTCTGAAGGTATTTCTATCTTCACGCAGATGCGAATAGCCATCGTATCAAACTAAATTATCTATATTCTGTTCGGAATCGTGGAGGTATGTATTATGCCCCGTGTTACCTATGGAAAAAAAGGGGGGCGTGTCCGTACGATAACCGTTAAAGATAAATCGCAAGATGTAAGATCCGTTGAAGACGTAGTCCGTGATCTGAAAAGAGAACAGCAGAAACTTCCAGGCGAAGATTACCGAGAACAATCACTGGCTATTCATGGCTTTATATGCGCTCGATGCGTAAGGGAGTTTGATGAGTCAACACGGCATCTTCTCACCGTTCATCACAAGGACGGCAATCATAACAACAACCCACTGGATGGCAGCAACTGGGAAAATCTCTGTGTGTATTGTCATGAAGATGTTCACAGCCGGGGAATTCTCGGAGAATATCTGGCAGGGGCCTCCAGTGGATCAGACAGCAGTCTTGCTTATGAGGATTTGAGCGTAAAAGATACCCCTTCAGTCAAGCTGGGGTCTCTGGGCGACAAATTGAAGAAGGCCATGGAGAGAAAGGTAAATCGTTAGTGCCTGTCATTTAATTATCCTGAGATTATCTTTTTGGGTGACAATTTTATCTCCCACTGAAGTTCCGCAGAACACGCACGTATAGTCATACTTGTCGCCGTTGGAAAGAACCAACAGAAGTCTCTTTCTTACCGGGACGGCCTTCTTACAATTAGGACAGAGAAGCTCCGTGGCATCAAAGTCCTTATAAGTTTCCCGACCCATCCTGTTCAATCATCCTTTTCGGGTATATTTTTCGCATTTTCCAGCCAGACAGTGGCTTCGCTGTCGCTCGGCGCCCGATAATCTCCCCTGGGAGACAGAGACCCTCCAGATCCTACTTTCGGGCCATTAGGTATACATGAGCGCTTATACTGGCTCAACTTGAAGAAGCGATGCAGGTAGATCGTAAGCCACTTTTTTATTTCGCCGATTGTGTATTGGTTTCTCTTTTTTTTCGGGACATCCGGCCACTGGCCCCTGGTCTTGTCTCTCCAGGTGCAGTAGGCCATGAATGCAACCTTGGTGGGAAGGTAACCAAATCTGGTAATAAAGAAATTGTTAAAGTCCTGCAAATCGTAGGGGCCTATCACAGATTCAGTCTTTTGCGCCGGCTGGTCGCCGTCTATTCCCGGAATTAATTCAGGGCTGATTTCCGTTTCAAGGATGTCGAGCAAGACCTCCGCAGTTTCCTTCTCAAACAGCGAAGAATGTGCAACCCAACGTATCAGATGCTGTATAAAGGTCTTCGGTACACTGACATTAACGTTGTAATGGGACATGTGATCACCCACGCCATAAGTACACCAG
Organism: Syntrophaceae bacterium; assembly: GCA_003142295.1. Taxonomy (GTDB): domain Bacteria; phylum Desulfobacterota; class Syntrophia; order Syntrophales; family UBA2185; genus Fen-1135. Next base: position 3,445 of record PLLV01000047.1, on the reverse strand, counting down.
CCTAACGCCAGCTCACTTAGATCTCCTGTGCCAACAACGAGGGCCTTCTTCATATTGGCTATGCGAAACAGATGGGAGGTACGTTCCCCGGCCTGAATATTTTCGAAAGTAATGTCGTACAGTTTTTCTCCTTGTGCAAATGGGTGACCGACATCTTTTAGCATTTGCATGCAACTCGGTTTTATATCAATCTCATTTGCCTCCACATCAATGGCCTTCATCAGCCTCAGCGCATTCGTGTATGTTTTTTCTGAAGTTGCAAATCCGGGCATGGTGTAGGCTTTAACGTTGGACCTCGGCAGACCCAAGAGATCCATTGTCCTTGCTGCGACAATCAGGGCATGGGTTGAGTCAAGACCGCCAGAGATGCCGATCACCACGTTCTCGATCTCCGATGATTTTAAACGTTGGGCAAGCCCTTGCACCTGTATGTTATATGCCTCATAACAGCGCTGATCGCGCTTTCCGGGATCCGCAGGTATATATGGGAATCTTGGATATTCCCTATCGAGCAGTATTCGTTTTTCAACCGGCACGACGGAAAATGATACTTTCCGGAATCTTTCCAGCCGCTCTCTGTGGGTGCAGGCGTTCTGTCCGAAGCTGTTCATGCGCATCCTGTCCTGGGTCAACCTGTCAAGATCCACATCTCCGAAAATCAATTGGGGCTTCCATAAAAAACGGTCCGATTCCGCCAGTAGATTACCGTTTTCATAGATCATGGCATGCCCATCCCATGCCAGATCAGTGGTGGATTCTCCGGGACCCGCAGCTGCATAGAGATATGCAGATATACAACGCGCAGACTGGTTTGATGCGAGAGATTGGCGGTAATCCGATTTTCCCACAGTTATGTTGGATGCGGAGAGGTTACCTATGACAGTTGCCCCGGCCATGGCGGCATAGCTGGAAGGAGGAATGGGTACCCAGACATCTTCGCAGATTTCAATATAGAAACTGAAATTACTTATATTTTTGACATTGAACAGGATATCAGCTCCGAAGGGAACGTTTTCCTGTCCACAAATGTCGATCAACTTAGACTGGGCATCTTCAGCCGGACTGAATTGGCGGCCCTCGTAAAATTCGCGATAGTTGGGCAGATAAGATTTTACTGCAATGCCAAGGATGCGGCCTCGATAAAGGACCATGCCGCAGTTGAAGAGACGGAAATCAACCCGCAGGGGGGCTCCAATGACCAAGATTATATTCAGCTCTCTTGTAGCGTGGAGAATCTCTTTGAGTCCCTCCATTACGCCTATGAGAAGGGCATCCTGGTGAAAGAGATCCTCGTTTGAATAGGCTGAAAGGCCGAGTTCAGGGAAGACAGCAAGAATAGCATTATTAGCTGACGCTTGCTTGGCCAGCTTGATTGTGCTGGCTACGTTGGATGGTACATCAGCTACCTTTACCTCCGGTATGCAGACGGCAACCCTGATAAATCCATGATTGTATAAATTAAAAAATTGGCGTTCTTCACTCGATTCCATGTAAAGCGACTTCCCGTTTTACTATCTATCTATAAATCGGATATTTCCGGAAACATATTTGAAATCGATATTATGTTTATGCCTCATAGATTTTGTAAATGATTAGAGAGGTTTTGTCAAAGAAAAATAACAGATGATGCAGCGTTGGCTCTATCAGATAGTCTTTTCTACATGGGCGTAAGCACTGTGATTGTGGATACTTTCGAAATTTTCTGCGTCCACGCTGTACCACGTGAAATTATCATTTCTGTTTAGCTCCTGGGCCACATTTCTTACCACATCTTCGACGAACATCGGGTTTTCATATGCTTTTTCAGTGACAAATTTTTCGTCAACCCTTTTCAGGAGAGAATATACTTCGCCACTCGCCGATTCTTCAACCAGCCTGATAAGGTCCTCGATCCAGAAAAATTTCTTGAACCTCACCTTCGCAGTCACCATACTTCTCTGGTTATGAGCGCCAAGATTGCTGATTTCCTTTGAACAGGGACATACCGTAGTGACCGGTACGACTACTCCCACGAGAAAATCTGTCGTGCTGACGATGTTTTGTCCGCTGAATGAGCACGTGTATTCCATGAGACTTTTCGCCCCCGATACAGGAGCCGTTTTTTCAACAAAGTAGGGGAATTCAATCTCCATGTGTGCTGATTCCGCATGAAGTTTGTCCTTTACCTTTTGGAGAATCTTATGAAAGGTCTTAATATTTATCTGTCCCCTGAATTCGTTTAAGATTTCTACAAAACGGCTCATGTGCGTTCCCTTGAAGTGGTGAGGCAGATCGACGTAGATATTGATGGTCGCATTGACATGTTGCGTGCCGTTCATGCGATCCAGAACTACAATGGGGTACTTAATTCCCTTAACACCAACTTTTTGTATATCTATATTCCTGTTATCTTTTTGGTTTTGAATATCTCGCATAGCCATTTCCGTAGTAAGAAACCCTTGCATCCTCTGACTCCCATACGGTGACTCGGGATACGTCAAGATTGCTTTTTTTTACCTTTTCCGAGATTCTGTTATAAATGTACCTGGCAACATTTTCTGATGATGGGCTCATACCCTTAAAATAACTAATTTCATTGAGATATTTATGATCAAATTCTTTCAATATTTCATCGGCCCACTGCTTTAATATCCTGAAATCAATTAGAATGCCGGCATCGGTTAGTGAAGTGGAGCATATGGAGACTTCGACGATGAAATTATGACCATGAAGTTTCTCACATGTACCGCCTACATCCTTCAACATGTGAGCGGCAGAAAATGATTGCTTTATTGTAACTTCGTACACAGAGCCTCCCATCTAAATTCTGGCTTATAATATAGTAAAAATGAAGGACGGGTGTCAAGGCAAGAAATATCTCTTAAAAATAGGTAATTTCATTCTTAATCAATAGAAAAGATTAAGCAAGTATAAATTGTTGAATGATGGTGAAGAAAGTTAATAAAATCATCGCCATATGTCATAATTGATATATGTAAGTTTTAGCATTAACAGGAAGGCGAAATTAACAGAGAATTGTTGAAAATTACTAATTTTGATTTAAAAGTTATCAAATGCAAAATATTTTGGTCAATAGATATTCATATCTAAGAGATGATAATGAAAGACAAAAAAGTTCTTTTTGTTTAGAATTTACTATGAGTGACAACTTGGTATGGTAATTGCTAAATAGTTCGCAAACGTTATTCATATATTGCTAGTGGAATAATATAATTTTTCTGACAAAGGAGGTGGTAGTACAGATAAGTTTATATCTATAAAAACTAAAATTGACCCATAAAAATATTTATGTTAAAAATAAAATTGGAAAGGGGGATGAATGGAAAGGGGGATGAAGATGATACGTGCATTTCACAAGAAGAGAGGACAGAAAGGTTTTACGCTGATTGAACTGATGATCGTTATTGCCATCATCGGTATCCTGGCAGCTATTGCCATCCCGCAG
>PLLV01000176.1 GCA_003142295.1 Syntrophaceae bacterium | reverse complement strand
CCCTTCGCGATGCTCAGGGCTTCGGCTCACCGAAATGACAATAGTACATGGAAATTTCCGAACTGTGGCATAAAATACGTAACCGAATTTATGAACCAGTGTACTTAGCTGTTCATTCGGTGATGGACCTTTAATTGCCTTTCTGTAATCAGGAAATCAGAGAGGATACCGACAGGCGTGATAATTAGGGGTTTCAAGAAGATTCTTTGATTTATCGTTCTGTCAATTACCGATCCTGAATATCCTGACACCGCAGGGTTCAATATCAATCTCGATGTTACTAACCTGCGATTCATGCCGGTCTCCGCTAATTCTGTCCTCCATCTGTATTTGTTTTGTATTCTTTAGAAATGACGAAAGGTCAACCTGTAAATGATAGCCATTATGAACATCGAGATTTGCAAAGATCAGATAGCCCTCGTCACTTTCCCTATCCAGGCGACGCAAGGCGCCCAGTACCGCGCCGTGGCCGTTGTCGATAAATTCCAGATTCCCGTCTTGATGAAACACGGATGATTCTGTAAGCACCCGGTTTATATTTCTTATGCCCTCAGCGATATATAAATTGTCCTTGAATTTATACTTTTCTTTCCTGCCGATAAAATCTATTTTTTCAGGATACCCATGTTCAACTCCCTGGACGATGCCGGTCTGTCCCGTACCCATGAGAGTTGTAATCGCGTAACGCGGCACGGCGGCCTCGGCTTTACCAAAAAGCTGGGCTGGTGCGCCTGTATCATGCGTTGTGATGGGGATGTGAAAACGCACCTTCCGTCCAATATAATGGATGTAATTCAGATAATTCCGAATATTATACGCATAAGGGTATTCCCATTGATTGGCAAGAAAAAGATTTATCTGCCCTTCAGCAGACTTTTTCATGATAGTATTGGAATCTGTAAAGTACTCGGCCATAATGACGAGGTTTGGATAGGCGCTGCGCAACTCTTTAAGCAGGCTTGCAACAAACCCTTCATGGCTTGAATGCAGGTTGTCGAGGCGGATCATGCCGCCCGTAAGCTGGGCGAAATGGGACCAGAACAGGGAATATTTTTTCATATAATCCCAGATGTCGCTGCGGATGTCAGGGTGGGGATGGTCATAATATATTTTTACCAGGTCCCCCCATTTAAGCCAGGAGTTCATATGCCAGCAGCCGGCACGCTTCAGTCCGTCTTTCTCGCTCTTGTCAGGCACTATCCACTCCGGACACATCCGCACCATTCTGCTCCTGATCCCAATGTGATTAAAGACGAGATCAAAACAAAGTCGGATTCCCAGTTCTTTCGCTTTTTCAACAAATTTTTCAAAGTCCGCAAACCCGTATCCGTTTTCTTTTCCACTGTAGGCCTTGTCAATGGAAAAGAGATCGTGAGCTGAATAGGGGCTTTCAGAAATATCAAGGCTGGTAATCGGCAGGAGATGAATGGCATTAAAACCAAGCCCTGCGATGTGGGGCAGAAGCTCAATCCAGTCGCTGATAGTACCTGAGACGGGTATTATCATGGTGTACATCCTTATATCCTTCGAAGCCTCCGGATCCACGATCACATGGCTAAAAGGAACCCTGTCCCAGTACCAGGTCTTGCCGTCATCGAGAGAATATTTTAATTTGAATTTGTAGCTGCCGCAGAGCCTTACTTTGTATGACAGGCTATAGATATTATCCTTTTCCTGTTTAAATTCAAGCTCCCGCCATTCATCCTCCAGGCAGTCGATATTCGTATATAGAAAAACTTTGGCACGGGTATCTTCCTGCTGGAATTCGACTTCCAAATGGAGGTCGTCATTCTGATAGATTCTAAAAAACTCATCGGGAACTACGGGGAAGGAGCGGCGCAAGAGACCTTTTTTGCCTATCCTTATATTCCGGGATTTGAGCTCAGGAATTTCAAAAGGAATGAAAGATGGTTTTGCATCCATAGTTCAGATCCTGACCTGCAAATCCGACTCGGTTCAACCTTGTTTGCGGTACCTCAGTTTGAGGTTTGAAATCTTTGTGTACAGTCCGGTTTCCCGGCGGCGCATGATTATTTCTGGCCTGTATCCGCTTTGGCCTTGCCGCCTTTGTAATCAGTCCGGAAATCTTCGCCACGCCTGGATATCCGTAATTATCAAGAATGCAACTATTAACATATAAAATCCTGCATATCAACAGTGTTGAAGATATTGTTGTCTCTTGACATACAATCGTCTTTCTTTTATGTTTCGTAAGTGAAAAGGCAAGTTTCCATCTAATAATATTAAACTTAATGAACTCATAAAAGTGGCTGGATGTAAGGTATTCGAATAAATATCGCCAAGCCTGATATCATCAGTTGCCGCGTTAAGGAATTTCCAAATGCCCATTTATGAATTTGAGTGCTGTCAATGCAAGACCGTCTACGAGCGGTTGATGAAGGTCGACGAAAGATATGATGTCCTGGAGTGCCCGTCATGCGGGGCAAAAAAGCCCAAAAAGTTAGCTACCGCCTTCAGGACCCATGCATGGTCGACTTTTCTCGACAACATGGAAAAGAAGATCAGTCCCCATAAATTCAAGTAACAGGCGCCGTTCCGGCGCCTACATTACTCCCTTATACCAGCCGCCATCGATCTGAATGGCAGCGCCCGTGATATAGCCGGCGATCTCTGATGAAAGAAATGCAACCAGGCCGGCTAATTCTTCCGGCTTGCCCAGTCGCCCCATAGGAATTTCAGACTCCCAACTCTTGACAATTGCTTCCGGTGTAGTGCCCTCCCTGGCAGCGATTGCCTCAGAGACATTGCGAACTCGATCCGTCATGGTATAGCCGGGACACACATTGTTCACAGTGATGTTGAACTGNNAGGCCGTCGATTGGCTGCTTGACGGAGATGGAAGTCATATTGACGATGCGCCCCCAGCGCTTGGCTTTCATCACCGGAACAGCCTCACGGGTCATGACAATCGTAGACAGGAGGTTGAGGTGGAAACCAAATTCCCAGAGTTTGTCATCAATATCGAAAAACTCTTTCGATGGAGGCCCTCCGGCATTGTTGACTAAAATATCCAGCGTCCCGTAATGATCCATGGAGCTGCGTACAAAGTTCTTTGCCTGCTCGACGTCGGCCACGTCGGCAGCAATGGCAATGACCTGTCCCCCCGTTTCTTTTATAATCTCCTCCTTCGCCTTCGGTAGATAGGGATCATCCAGAGCGCATATGGCAACGCGTGCGCCTTCTCTTGACAGCCTCTTTGCTACAGCCAGTCCCAGCCCCGTGCTTCCTCCAGCCACCAGGGCCACTTTATTCTTTAATCCCAAATCCATGTCTTCCTCCTTGATTGGTGTTGGTCGTATTTTTTCTTCACCTTAACCAGTGGTTTTTTCCGTCCTTAGCCTTTATCACATTTTAGATTAGAGTTCTGCCATTTTCCATACTCTAATGCACAAACGGCAATGCCAAAGACAGCTACACGTCTTATCCTAAATTGCGTTGACTTCTCCCTTTTGTAGCTTCGCGACTGCAGTAAGTTATTTTACTTTTCCCGAAATGCTTCAGACGCCTTCTTCAGGAGGAATTCCTGAAAGGCCTTGTCATGTTCGATGCAGAAAGCCTCTTCGAAGCCGCGATTCGCGTGGTCCAGCATGTATGTCTTGATGAAGCGAATGGCCGACATGGGTGCCTCCAGAATGGCAGCGGCCATCTGGTTTGCTCGCTCCAGCAATTTATTGCCGTCGATAACCTCGCTGACCAGACCTGCGCGATGCGCCTCTGCGGCGTCGATCCTTCTGCCCGTGAGACAGAGGTCGCGGGCCAGTCCTTCACCTATAATCCAGCGAAGGGGGGTTAAGAGCGGAGGAATTCCAAATTTGATCTCCGGATGACCGAAGAGGGCGGTTTTTGAGCATATCCTGATGTCGCAAAGTTTTGCAAGATCAAACCCGCCCGCCAGAGCCGGTCCGTTCACCGCGGCGATCGTAGGCTTGGGAAAATACCAGATATCTCTGTGATATCTTGCCGACGTTTCGTAAATGTCATTATACAGGGTCGGTTGTTTGAATTCGCCCAGATCAAAACCGGCGCTGAACGCCTCGCCGTTGCCGGTCAAGATTACGGCGCCCACCCTTTCGGATTCCCGCCAATCTTTCAGACATGCGGATATCTCACGACGCATCTCAATAGAGATTGCATTCCGTCTCTCGGGGCGATTCAAGCAGATCGTACCGATTCTGCCCTGCACATCGGCCTCTATGGTCCTGAACTCCATAGTGCTCCTCCTTCAAAAAATCATCTGTTGAAATGTGAAACCACTTCACGGGAAAAGGAATTTATATCTGCAACAAGAATCTAAAAAACGAACCATCTATCGACTCTTTCTTGTTACGCCTTTATAAGCCGATACCAACTGATAATAAAGATGTGCACAACCGCCATCACATTCATCACACTGCTCGTTTTTTCGGAAGATACGCGCGAGGCCTTTCAAATCTTCACGTACGAGGGTGCCGATCATCCCTGAGATCTCTGACCCTCCTGACTAATAGGCGACAGCAACCGAGAATATTCTCCCCAGTATAAAGGGTGAGCTCATCACGATAATATTCTCTGAATATGTCCTGGACGACAGCTTCATCGTCCCGCCTATCTTGGAGGATGCGANNCCTTGTATGATGCCGTTATGGGCCAGTCCGAGGATTTCCGGCTTGAGGCTTTCTATGGTATCTATTGTCGCCATGTAATCGGCATATCCGGAAAAGAAAATGGGGAAGAACCCCAGCCCCGATAAGCGGTATCCCAAGCTGTCAGAGGCCAATAAGGCGCTTAAGAGCGGGATGTGTATGAGGATATTGCCGGGTGAATGACCTCTCGCATCCACAAAATGAATCTTCGCTTCTCCGAGATCAAGCTCATCAGCCCCGGTCATGACTTTGCAGCCGGATAGCGAAGGGGAACGCCGGATAGCAGGCTGGCTGGAAACGACACCGCGATCCAACATGAAGGAGGACATATGTCGCTCTTCTTCGATCAGCGATTCGACCGTCTTCGGATGGTCAAGAAATGCCGCCGCACCCTGTCCTGCTATAACAATGGCATGAGGGAAGGCCTGTTTCAGGGCATCAAGACCCGCGATGTGATCACTGTGGGGATGGGTGACGATCAGATAGTCAGGCCTTACGCCTAATGATGACAGTTGCGCGATCACCGTATCAGCCGTAGCGGAAATACCCATTTCAACCAAGGCTGATGCATTTTTCCCTTTTATCAAATAGATGTGAAAGTAGGGATGGCCCAGAATAAATAGGCGCTTATCCAGGGATAGTGGATACATGTCTCACCCGTGTGTCTTTGTCATCTTAGCAGTCTCTATAGCCCGGTGTTCTGTACCACATTTTGCAAAAGAGTTCTGCCGTTTTTTAGTCATGTCAATGCAGAGCCTGTGAAGTTCATTCGCTTCAACGGCCGGCAGTCCTCAGGCTATACGGCAAGGCAAAAATCATGTTGATCTATATGCCGTCAATACAGATATGGTTTACTCAGGATGCACAACGATTCAAAAAGAGAGCCGCCCCACCGGAAGGCGAGGCGGCTCGGAGAGTGTCTGTCGATAGTCTTTAGATTCTATATTATTTTGGAGGAACGCCGAAAACTACAACAGATCCTGCCACATTTCTGCGTAGACGCCGCTGCAGATGATCACGTCATCAACCTTCTCAAAATACACATGCTTACCCAGATCTTCTTTGGTCACCGGGTTGTACCACTTGTAATCCACAAAGCCGCTGCCTTTGGTGTTGGCGACTTCGACGATTTCCCGGATAAAACTTCTGCCATCGGAATCTTTAACGTCAGAGAAGTCCATGCCTATATATTTTTCGTTGACTCCATGCGCGAGCATTGTCCCTTTGAGATTCAACACAAAAATATACATTTCGCCCTCTACAAAAGGCCCCTTGGGATTTGTGAACTCTGCCATAGCAACCGCTTTACCGGTTTTCTTATAAAATGCTATTGCTTTCTTTACAAACTGCTTCGCCTCTTCACCTGATTTTCCGTACATAAGCCCCTCCTTTTTCAATTAGTTATTACCCGGTCAACTTAATTATCATCCGGGCTGTGTGTTCAAGCCTTCTTAAGTATTATATTAAAAGCTAATATAGTATGCCATAGACAATTTCAATGAGGTAAAATCTCATTTTGCTGTAAGTCAAAGGAGTAGATTTAATTCCTTGATGATCCTGTCACTTGTGGTCCTTATAATCCATGAACGCATGACCTCAAGCGCCTGTTCATGCAGATCTGCACTCCATGATCCCACCGCATCTTCCGGCACGATCACCCGATAACCCGCATCGGCCGCACCGATACAGGTGGAGATAACGCAATGGTTCGTGTACATCCCCGTCGCAACTATTGTATTGATCCCCCTCTGCCTGAGGACATGATCGATTATGGAGGAATTAAATGCCCCCTGAGCCGCTTTGTTGATTACAGGCTCGTTAGGGAGCGGACTAAGGCTAGGCAGGATCGCATACCCGGGATCTCTGACAGAGACAATTGCAGGAAACCCCAGTTTTTCCCTGCATTTCCTGTTCCACAAGCGGACATAGGGGACGAGGTCGGAACCGTCTTCCGTGAGCGAACCGAAAGCCGTAAATGCGACACAGGCACCGGCTTTCCGGAATGCTGAAAGCAGCCTCCCGATCACCGGAACGACTTCCTTCCCCCGGCGGACGGCGCCCTTTTCCGCATCCGGACCATTAACAACGCCGAAGTAGCGCGGCAGATTTCCCCCCTCGCCTGCTTGATACACCTGCATGTCGATAATCAGCAGAGTTGTTTCCGTTTTGCTCTTTATCAGTAATTTCCCGAGCGCGTTTTCGGCCATGTGTATATCCCTGTTCTTTGAAATGCACAACGGGCCCTTATTTAATCGGCCATTCTCCCCGTTCTTTGAGTACATCGCGATAAACTTCAAGAGCTTCATTAACCGCGGGCATGCCGGCGTAGGTCGCAACCTGGAAAAAAATCTCCGTAAGTTTTTTCGGGTCACAGCCCACGTTTAACGCTGCATTCACATGAAGTTTGAGTTCGCCCGTCGCCCTTAGAGCCGCGAGCATGGCGCAAGCCGCCATCTGCCTTTCGGGGAGGGTCAAAACAGTCCGGGAATAAAGGTTGCCCGTTATGAAACGGGAAAAATCGTTGGCAAGGTCCTTATCAAACTCCCGCCACATCAGATAAGGCGGATCCATCTTAATCCCTTTGCCGAAGAGGGTATTCGCTGTTTCCTGGGTTCTTTTTTTGATTTCGTCGCTCATGATCTCATCCTTAAGTTTTTCATTCATGGTCATCGTTAAGCTTGCCGCCGTAAGGGTTCACCTTTATGTCATCAAAGCAGGTATGGCAGAATACTTTTGTATCCACGTGGCCGCAGCCATAGCCCCAAAGGTCAAATTTACGGCAATCTACGCAGAGAGGAATTTGGCAGCCATCACAGAAGATGACGGCAGGGATTTTTCCGCAACGAGTGCAGGCAATGTTTGTGTCTGTTACGACAATCATGGAAAATCAGGCTAACACATGCGATAAAAAGTGACAAGATGAACCGGGAGGACATTTCATCAGCTCGTCCCGAAATTTATTTCTTTTCTGCAACGGCTTCCTTTTCGAAATCGTCAGCTCTCACATTATCGTGGTATTGAAAATATGCAGGGTAGTATTCCCGGAAGTAGGCGACTATCCTTTCATAGGGAACGTCGGCAAAATGACCGTGATCCCTAACGTACTCCATATGCTTCTTTCCCTCCCTGTCATATGGATGAAAGAGGCTGTCATTTCTGCCGTCGAAGTTGAGAGGATTTACTCCGAACTTTTCACACAGGGATAGGTTGAAGGTTGGTGTGGCCTTAACCCATCGGTCGTCGAGGAAGAGCTCCGTATAACCGTGGAAGATAAAGGTGTCCGTCTTCATCAACTGCCGGAGCCTTTCCGTGGAGAGGTGGTTGCGTACATCGGCGAAGCCGAGGCGGCCGGGGATACCGAGGGCACGTGCCACAGCGGCAAGCACAATTGCCTTGGCTACGCAATAACCGTAGCCCCTCCCGATGATGACGCTCGCCTTGAAAGACTCTCTTTTTTCCAAATCGATCCGGTATGGGTCATACCTGATTTTGTCCCGAACCGCATAAAATAGAGCGATGCCTTTCTCGAGTGAGGTATTTCTGTCGCCGGCAGCATTTCTGGCGAAGGCTATAACCTCCGATGCGTCACTGTCAATATAGTACGTGGGCCGAAGGTATTGACTGAGATCATTTCCCATAATAGTCTGATAGGAGTCTCCCCTTGTCTGACAGGAATATATGAGAAAAGGGAACGGCTTGTCAATGACAAGTGAGTACGGGATAAAGCGGATACCGGCAAACAATGTCAGTCGAGGGATGAAAGAGATTTTCTGTATCTCTCGCCGACTCTATTATTCATTCCTGGGCATGGAAAAAGCGGCAATAACCCGCGTGGTGCTGAAAAGTTGCTAAGCAACAAAGACAAATATTATTTGTGAAATATTTTCTTAATCTCCAGAATGGAGCAGAACAGGGGTATGGCTAACCTCTTCGAGGTCATCCCTCCAACTCTTGTTTTCCAGGATTCTTTTCTTCTTTACAAATGTCCATAACTCATCAAACTGGGCCTCTGTCATTTTCAGTGAATGCAGAAGATTTGACAATACGGACTCACAATGCTCGCCCGCACGAAGAATTACGCGCTGTACAATGCCTTTATCGATTTTCAATGATCGCGCAGTCGATTGAACTCCATCACCTTCTGCAGCATGGTGCAGGATCTGTCTGATAATATCTTCGGATAAATGCATCCTGTAAAAAGCCGTCGACGTCGATGCGGCAAAACGTTTTCCACAGGTTCTGCAATATAATAGCTTTCTGTTTTTATTTTTACCGTAGTTGCCACGTACACCAACATTACCGTTGCCCCTCAGGCCGTAATCTTTACAGCCTCTGTTGGGGCAGTATATATATTCAATTTCCAACATGTTGAAGTACCTCCAATCAGCAATTCTAAGTTTGTCAATTAAAAGGTGTGTCAATTTTATTTGAACTGAACTGTTAAGACAATATTAAAAGATTCATAAATAATATTAAGAGTTATTTAATTTGAAATTTGCGATGAAATGGAAGCCGGAAATTAACGCTTCGTTGTGAGGTTTAACTTGCATCTGATATGGTAGTTGTGTATATTAATTACTCTTTTAGAGAAATTGAGGAATTCCTCAATTTCTCTCATAGTATCCCTTCCTTGATGAATTTTCGATCTGAATCTCTCCGGTGGCAAGATTCAAATATAGGATAAAGATACGCAATGATAACTCAAAGAGGTGCATAACCGCATGGAAGATGACATTCGCTGGGTCAGGACACATTGCGCCAGGATGGACCACGGGGGCTGTACCCTTCTGATCGGCGTGAAAGATAATAAGATTGTCACGGTGAAGGGGGATCCGGATGGCTACCTGAGTAAGGGTTATATCTGCCCGAAGGGCGTAGCATCGCCGGATCGACTGACACACCCCGATCGCCTCAGGCATCCCCTCAAGCGGGCGGGAAAGCGCGGCGAAGGCAATTGGCAGCGCATAACCTGGGAAGAGGCCTTGCAGGAGGTCGCCGGGAATCTCCTTGAGATCAAGGAAAAATACAGTGCAAAGGCGGTGGCCTTTGGCGTCGGCATGCCCAAAGGACTCGAACATTTTGTCCTCATTCGTCTGGCCAACCTTTTCGGATCACCGAATGTGATCGCTTCTCAGGATGTATGCCACGCCCCCCGTGAAATCACGGGCATCCACACCTGCGGCTTTTACCCTGTCGCAGATTTTCACCACCCGAGTAAGCTTGCCGTTTTGTGGGGAAGCAACATTACCTCCACGAATGAAGAGGGTGAGATCAACAGCCTCTTCCTCGAACAGGTGAAAAACGGGATGGAGTTGATCATAATCGATCCCCGCCGGATCGACACAGTCAAGAAAGCCAGGATGTGGCTCCAGATCCGGCCCGGCACAGACAATGCCCTGGCCCTGGGATTCCTTAATGTCATTATTTCCGAGGGTCTGTACGATAAGGAATTCGTGGAAAAATGGACTGTGGGTTTTCCCGATCTGGCCGAACACGTAAAAGAATTCACGCCCGAGAAGGTCTCCGCAATCACATGGGTTGCGCCCAAACTCATCAGAGACGCCGCCCGCTACTATGCCTTGGCAAAGCCGGCAGTCATCCAGTGGGGAAATCCCATAGAGCACAACATTTTTACTTTCGATACTACGAGAGCCCTTATTTGCCTCATGGCCATCACGGGCAATCTCGATGTGCCCGGCGGCAATGTGGAAGCAAAAGACCCGGAGATCGTGGGACTGGGTCCCTTTGTCCGGGCCGATCTCATACCTGACAAGCATAAGAACATGATCAGCACCCACCACCGTGTCATCCCGCGCCTCATGACAGTTGCGCCCGCATATTTCCGAAAGGCCGTTCTGGAAGGAATTCCCTACCCGGTGAAGGGGTTTTACGCCATGTGCTGCAATCCCCTGTTGACTTACGCAGACAGCCGTCAGACCTATGAAGCCCTCATGAAACTGGACTTCCTTGCCGTAGCGGACATCTTCATGACCCCGACAGCGGCCCTGGCGGATATCGTTCTTCCCGCAGCCACCCAGTTTGAATTTGACGACATCGGCCATCTGGGAATCGGTCACGGCTACATCCTGGCAAGGCCCAAGGTCGTGGAGCCGCCGGAGGAGTGCTGGCCGGACATGAAGATTATGAATGAGCTGGGCAAACGCATAAGTCCGCCGGAGCTCTGGCACGACGATTACCGCATGTTCCTCGAAGACGTCGTCAAACCGGCAGGCCTTACGTATGCCGAGTTTGTGGAGAAGGGATACCTGAAAGGGCCGGACCGTTTCAAATCCTACGAGAAAAAGGGTTTCAGGACCCCTACTGGAAAGGTCGAACTCGCCCTCAGCACTGCGGAGAAGTTTAAGCTGGCTCCCCTGCCGCAATACAAGGGTCTCCCGGAAGAAGACGACCCCGATTATCCCCTGCTCCTCACTGGCGCAAAGAGCCGCCACTACCTCCATTCATCTTATCGGTGGCTGGAAAAGCTGAGAAAACTGAGACCCCATCCGCGGCTGGAGATCCACCCGGAGACGGCACAGAAATACGGTATCAATGAAGGTGATGAAGTTGTTATCGAAACGAAATATGGCCGGATCACCCAGGTGGCCCACCTGACAGACGGCATCGATCCCCGCGTGCTCTGCGCTGCCCATGGATGGTGGTTCCCGGAAGGGAGGCCGGAAACCCAGTACGACTGGGAAAAATCCAATTTCAACATGCTTACCTCTACAGGCAAACTCGGCAGGGAGTACGGCACACCCAATCTCAAGGCCCTGCCCTGCCGGATCAGCCGGAAGACATAAGCCTTATCAAATGCATATCCGGAAAGGCCTCTGGACGAATATTCACATATCCTAAATAAAATGTGACCTGACAGACATTTTCAGATAAAGCATATCTTCCT
>PLLV01000189.1 GCA_003142295.1 Syntrophaceae bacterium | reverse complement strand
GTTGAAGTATTGACGTTTTTTATGATGTCATTTTTATGACCATCATAACTAAAGAGAACCTCTTGGTTTCTGAAAAGATTAATGTTTTCCTGAATTTTAGAAAGAACTTCTTTTTGAACATCTGTTGCCTGTGCAACATTAATTGAAACATCTTCAATTTTTTCCCCAACGCCATTTTTCGTACTGGTCTTTTTGTAACCATTTGACCAGTATGTTTCTGATGTAGATGAATGGTTCCCTTTGAAAAAATCACTGGTGTTTTTTTCAATAGCCAAAAATGAACTATTTACAAAAAATACATTTATTCCCTCTTCATAAGAATCTGAAGGATGTCGAAAGTAAGAGCTTGTTTCTCTGGAAGAGAAAATTTCTAAAGTATCCTTTCCTAAAAGGAATATTCTTTACGTCGTCTCCACATATCTGGTCAAGAAGGTGAGAACTTGATATGGGTCACAAGGCAAGGGGCAAAGGTGGATCGGATCGCATGCCCTTGGTTGATTAAGAAATTCGTGGACCCGAGTGCTGAGTTTTTATTTGTTGCCAAAGACCGCGTCCTTAGCGTTGCGAAAGATGAAGGAGCAACCCCCTTTGACGTGCAAGGAGCAGAATTAGACCATTACCAAGTTGATGGTGATGAGCGATGCAGCTTCGATGCAATAATAAGAAAGTACAATCTAAAAGATCCAGCCCTGTTGGATATGGCTGAGATAGTGCGCACGGCCGATTCCTTTTCACAGAATCCCCGACCTGAAGGTGCCGGGCTCGAATCGTTTGCCCTCGGCTTCCGTGAGATCGCCAATGACGATTTCGAAAACATACGGCTGCAATTCCCAGCTTACGATGCACTATACGCTTATTGCAGGCTTAAGGTGGAGAACAAAGAGACTTTGGAGCATGCCGTTAAGGTCGACTATGCTGACACTCCACCCCCACTCATTGTCAAGAAGGAGATCAGTGAGCGAATAAAAACGGAAGAGAAGCTTAGAGAAAGCGAAGCCAAGTTCCATCTCATTTTGGATTCTACCGTGGAGGCAATATATGGCTTAGATATGCAAGGCAATTGTACCTTCTGCAATAATTCCTGCCTCCTTATGCTCGGATACGAACATCCTGATGAGTTGCTCGGCAAGAACATGCATCGGCAGATCCATGCCAAGCATTCGGATGGAACGCCATATCCTACTGAGGAATGTCTGATTCATCAGGTGCCATCCAAAGGAGCAGCAATGCATGTCAAAGATGATGTTCTCTGGCGTTCAGATGGGACGTCATTCTCCGTTGAGTATTGGTCAAATCCGCAATTCCGAAATGGCAGATTGGTAGGGGCAGTTGTAACATTCTTGGAAATCACAGAACGCAAGAGGGTAGAACATCAAGTTCAGGAACGGAAGAAGGAACTGAAGGCGTTTTACAGATTATCCGAGATTGTCCAAAAGAAGGGCATCAGTATCGAAACTCTTTATCAGGAAGTTGCGAATTTCCTTCCAGAAAGTTGGCAATATCCTGAGATAACTTGCGCAAGGATCGTGGTTGGCAACAAGGAGTTTCGTTCAAAGGATTTCAAAGATTCGGTCTGGAAGCAATCCGCTCCGATCAGGGTATTTGATACGATTGTGGGTAGCATTGATGTCACCTACCTGGAAAAGAAAGTCGAACTTGATGAGGGGCCATTCATGAAAGAAGAGAGGCTGCTTATCGACGCTATCGCGGAGCTAATTGGGCATATCANNACTTCAGAGAACTTCATGATCTCTTTTCTCTGACCCCTCAAAGCATCTTGCTTTCCATCATTCAATATCAGTGTGCCAAGCTAATTCCGCGCTTCCCCTCTTAAGCGGCGTTCGATTTTCAATCGATTACAATCCTGTGAGCGGCTGGATTGTTAAGCCTTCATGCTCTTTATTTGAATATGCGAATGAAGATGATGAGCCCAGTAAAGACGGCACCCTGGTGGAGTAAGCACTGCCAAAATCAACCAAAAAGACTATTTTGAACAGCCAAAAAAGGACAACTAAAGTCTATTGGCCAAAACGCACAAACGTATGCTCGCCTAGTCCCTAAACCCCTTACAATTCTTACTTTCCGCATTACCGTCTTTCAATTCATCTTATTCACCATATCACATTATCAATCAACGTCTGGCTAATCCTCCAATGGTTGGTGAGTTGATGGTGAAGAGACGGTGAGTTGGTGGTTGGCAAGGGCAATTTCAACTAAAAAATAATTGATTACTTTCCGAAACCCATTACATTTTCTTTTCACCTTAAACAACAAAACGTTATTTCGTTCATCCTNNCTGCCGGTATACTGATCTCAAACCGCGCCCCTTTCCGTTGTTCCCCATTCTCTTTGATGGTCATCCCTGTAATTCCCAATATCTCGCGCGAGAGGAAAAGACCGAAGCCATGATCCTTCCCCGAACCATGCGCGAAAAGCTCCCTTTTCATCTCTGATGTGATTCCAACGCCGTCGTCCTCGCAAATAGCGGCACAAGCACAATCGCGCTCTTCAAGATAGAAGCGTATGGTGGTGACTTTGCCGCCATGCCGCATTGCGTTATTGATCAGGTTATGGAAGACTTTGGCGATGAGGGGGTCAGCGAAGACCTCAATATCAAATGGGATGTCATTCACCAAGTTGATTTGATTGAGCGTTACCACTTTCGCTTCTTTTTCGACCAGGGATCGAACGTTCTGCCAGATTGGAGCCTTCACGCCGACATCTTCGTATTCCTTGGTGAATTGAATCATAGTAGATATCCTACCCAGGGCGGAAGTGGATTTGCGAAGCAATTCCTCAGAGGCAGGATCCAGTTTCTTCTTGGATAGAAGGGTTAGATTCCCATCGAGCGCCATCAGCTGGTTCTTGATGTCGTGTCGCGTGATGCTTGAAAGGAGATTGAGCTTGCGATTTGCTTCCTGGAACCCTCTTTCAGCCCGCTTTTGGTCGGTGATGTCCTGTACCAAGCCATGAAACTCGATGACCTTTCCTTCTTTGTCG
>PLLV01000062.1 GCA_003142295.1 Syntrophaceae bacterium | reverse complement strand
CTCTGTACTGTCTCTGTCAAACGAACAATCTTTTTTTCTTCCATTTTTCCCTCTTTAAATCTTTGACAAAAACTTCCCTTAAACTGCAGGAAGTAATGAGGAGAGTATAAGAAGAACGAACTTGTATGTCAATGGATTCTTGGCCGCAAAAAGAGCCTGTCAAACTTCGGAATTAAGGATAATTTAATCTGTTCTGACCTATTTTCGACTTGATAAATAGTGTCCAATCAAGATTTATCTTGACAATTGTTACACCTACAAGTCGATATTCTTTGTTTTGTATTTAATTGATGATTACCATTTGAATTGTGGTATCCTACATCACTAATGAGCAAAGCAAAGATTTGCTCCTAAGCTTCCCTTCCTCTAAATCGTCCGGCGGCTGACGTCTGAAATGCGCATAGCCTTGATCTTGCTTCTTTTGATATATTTTCAACGTAACACTGCCCAGGCAACCGTCGCGTTGTCAATTGCCGATTGCCTGGACACCATTGGGTCATTCACGATTTGAATTCCTTGCTGCCCTTCAGCATTTTCAGCGATAGTATCCACTACCGACAACCCATCCGAATGGTTTAAACGGCAGAACATAGGCTTTCTTGGATTGTTCGGTGGTTTGCCCCTTCTTCGGAAACCAGTACTCGACATACCCGCCGCCGGCTTTCGCCTTTGCCATAAAATCTTTGATGTAGTAATTGCCCCTGGAGTCCTTGTCCTTAATCCGGTTTCTTCCCTCCACATCCTTGCGACCATAAAGAACCACATTGACGCCTTCCGTTGTATCGGCCCAGAAATATCCTTCAGACCCGTACCGCAACTCCCTGAGCAGGTCGGCGCCAAGCTGTTTGGCTTTTTCCATGGTCATTTCCCCCCGTTGATGCTTGGCATTGATGGCCCCAAGCATGCTCATGGCGGTTTCCACCTCACTTTTAATTAGAAGATCTTGCGCCGCAACATTCGCCGGCACTTGCGTCTGTGCTGCAGTCGATAAACAAAATACCCACACACACAGAAAAACAACCAACACTGTCATCAATACCTTCTTCATATTTCCTCCTCTTATTGTGAATTGTTCACTTTTATCCCCCGGCCACGGGTGGAAAGAGAGCAATGATGTCACCATCAACCAGGGGTGTTGCCATGTCTTCAAGGAAGGCGATGTTGCGGCCGTTAATAAAAATGTTTATGAATTCTTTGAGCTCTCCGGTCGGGGCAAACATTTCTCGCCGCAGATTCGGGTGGCGGTCACCGAGCTCTGCAAGCAGTTCTCCGATCGTTTTTTCTTCCGATAAGACAAGTTCCATTTCCTTGCCGATGATCTCCCTGTAATCGGCAAAAGCCCGTATGGTAATTTTCATCTAAATATGCACCCCTGTCTAATGGATGTCCTGACTGTCTCCCTCTTTTCTGAGGAAATTTAAGCAATCTTTGCTGCCCAATTCAGGGCCGCAGCCGATGGTCTGCGATGCCAACAAATCAATCCCCTCCGCAGATAACACAATGGGGATTCCGTTTCGTAATAATGATCGTTCCTTCCCCGGCCTGGCCGTCCCAGAAAAACAGCCGATTGGCCAGCGGTTCGCCCTGACCGGTCAAAACCTTGACAGTTTCCGTGGCTTGGATGGCCCCGATGACGCCGCAGGTTCCACCGAGGATAGGAAATGTTTCCTTGGGCGGACTTTGGGCGAATAGGCATTTAAGACATGCTGTTCGTCCGGGAATCAATGTGGTCGCCTGTCCGAAAAAGCCGCGTACTGCGCCGTGAATCAGGGGAAGGCGATGGATAAAGGCAACCCTGTTAAGAAGAAACCGGGTTGTGAAGTTGTCCAAGGCGTCCACAATCAGATCGATATCCTGTATCAACTCATCCACTGTCTGATCATCAAGCGTTCGATTTATTCCCTCGATCCGGATTTCAGGATTCAGGAGATGGAGTTTTTCCGTCGCGGCAATAGCTTTCTCCCGCCCGATATCGGTCGTCTGGAAGAGCAACTGGCGATTAAGGTTGGACAACTCCACTTTATCATTGTCCACCAGACGGAGAAAGCCCACGCCGGCCGCAGCAAGATAGGCGGCAATGATTGTTCCCAATCCTCCAACGCCAGCCACAAGTACTCGGGCACGTCGCAGACTTTCCTGTCCTTCCACACCCCAAAGGGGTATCTGTCTCTGATAACGCTCAGCGTCATACTCACTCATTCTTTTTTTCACCTTCCGGTCATATTCGCATCGCCCGGCGCTGGAAGCGAGGATAAGCGAAGGTTCCTTTGAGAAGAGCGTCGGCAAAAGGCCCTACGTCGGTTCGTCTCTGAAGCATGTCCCTATAAAGGCCTTCGTGACGAATATCTCCGATAAAGATAAAGCCCTTCAGTACACCCTTGTCGATTACTATCTTATGATAGAAGCCGGAGCCTGAGGAGACTTTGATTTCCGGTCCGTCCGCCCGTCCCTGCCCGGCAACGAAGATGGAAAGACCAAAGACACGCAGGATGTTTCTGGAGAGGCTCCCCTCATATGTTGCCGGAATTCCCGCCATGTTCAAAGCGGCGATCCGTCCCTGTTCGACCGCTGCGGGCCAGAGGGCATTAACTCTTTGATCGCCGGCAACCAAATCCTTCGTTTCTACTGCATCGCCGGCGGCAAAGATGCCGGGGATATTTGTCTCCATATGTTCATTGACCGTAATCCCGCGCCGCACGGCAAGCCCGCTATCGGTAAGAAAAGCGACGCAGGGATTGACTCCTTTGCCAAAGATAACGAGATTGCTCTCCAGCGTCGCCCCGGAACTTAAGGTTACTTTTCCTTTGGCGCCGATCCGGACGATGTCCTCACCCTTGAGAATATCCACTCCCTGCCGCCGCAGATGATCTTCTACTACAGCCGCAGCCGAAACATCCAGCATGGTCGAAAAAACACGATTAGAGGTCACGACAAGAGTAATCTTCATCCCCAGACGGTGCAGGGCGTCACCCGTTTCCATGCTTACGGGACCGGCGCCGGCAATCACGGCCTGTCCTTTTTTTCTCTTCAGCATTTTCTTAATCCGCTGAACATCGGGAAGATCCCGGATGGTCAACACTAAGGGATAATCGTTTCCTTTGATGGTTGGCCGTTCCGGAACCCCGCCTGTGGCAACGAGGAGCTTGTCGTACTCCACAGTCTCCCCGTTGTCGGTCTCAATTGTCTGCCGCTCCGCATTGATCCGGATGACTCTCCGGCCCATACGAAAATTCACTCCCTCCGGCACCGGCAGGTATAAGTTCTTTTCCTCCATCACCCCGGAAAGCAGGTAGGGAAGAACCATCTTGGCGTAAGGGGGCGTCGCTTCGCCAGAAAACAAGGTGACGACGCCCCCGGAATCCACCTGACGCAGAGTGGCTGCCGCGTTTAGCCCTGCCGGACCCGCTCCGATGATTACATGTTTCATCTGTTGTCCTCCTACAATCTCAAGTCAGCCAGAGTATTCTTTGTCGGCACACCGGCGGCATCCCATCCCCGCAATTTGTAATACTCCGGCAGCATTTCACCAAGCCGGTTTACCAAGCCCTTTGATGGTCCAGTCAGAATGGGTTCCTTCGTGAGGCGCTCCGGCAGCTTATCGTCCGCTGCCGAAAATCCCGCTTTGAGGTTGAAGAGGCGCTCCAGATTCCAGATCCGAGCCCCGATCTTCATGAATTCTTCTGTTGTAAAGGTAACACCGGTCGCGGCGCTGAGAAGCTCGGCCAGATCATCCACGCCAAGACCGAAGGTGGTAAACAGGCACATCCCGGAAGAATCCAGAGCCGCCGTAAGATCCTGAAACGTTATGTCGAGCGCCGGTTTTCCCTCCGTCACTCTCGGATCCAGCTTTACCGGCTGACCTAAAACTTCGGGAGAGATCGTATAGCCCCGGACATGGCAGCCGCCGCGGTTTCCCGTGGCAAAGTTAAGTCCGATACCTTGAATGGCCCGTGGATCATAGGCAGGCATTTCCTGCTTCTTGCAGGTCATGGAGTATTCGGGGTGCCCGTAACTCTCAGCCATGCGGTAACTCCCCAGAGCCAGCTTCTTTCCGAACCCTTCACCTTCAGCGGTTTTGCGAACCATCTCCAACATCGCCTCGACATCACCGAAGTTCAGAGCGATTCCGTCCGTATCCTTTGTGGTGATAACCCCGTTGCCAAATAGATTCATCGCACAGGCCACGGATGATCCCATGGTGATCGTATCCATTCCGTAGTCGTTGCAAATATAATTGGCCTTGGTGACGGCATCAAGATTGTCGATGCCGCAATCCGGGCCGAAAGCCCAGGCAGTTTCGTACTCGGGACCTTCCCCCTGACCTGCAAATTTCGGATTCTTTACCTTGGTTGCCCGGCCGCAACTGATGATGCAGGAGAAACAGCCGCGAGGCCTGATCAGGACTTGCTTGGCCAGAGACTCGCCTCCCACTTTGTCCGCCGTGGGAAAATAACCGTCAGTGAAGTTCCTGGTGGGCAGACCGCCTACTTCATTGAGGATATTGACGAGGACATCCGTTCCGTAAGCCCGCAGTCCCTGACCGCCGACACTGTTGGCCTTGATCTTCGCCGACGCCTTAACAACGGCATCCCGGAATGCCTTGGGATCGGGAACTCGAACGGCCCCCGTGCCCCGAACGGCAACAGCCTTGAGATTTTTGGAACCCATCACGGCGCCGACACCGCTTCTGCCTGCCGCCCGGCCACATTCATTCATAATATTGGCAAACAGAACCAGCCTCTCCCCTGCGGGTCCGATGCAAGCCACACTGGCATCCACGTCCGTGACAGATCGGATAGCCTCCGTAGTTTCCGGAACGGTCTTTCCCCATATTTCGGCGGCATCCCGGATCTCCACAACGTCATCACAAATCCAAATATATACAGGTTTTTCTGATTTGCCTTCCAGTATGATCATGTCATATCCGGCGTATTTCAGCATAGGACCGAACACACCTCCGGAACTGGAAGCGGCGATGGTCCCGTTGAGCGGACCCTTGCTGACCACGTCAAAGTGGCTGGCGGAAGGAGCATTAGTGCCGGAAAGAGGTCCGGCAGCAAAAATGAGTTTATTCTGGGGACTTAATGGATCTACTTTCGGATCCACCTCGGTCATCATGAAATGCGTTCCGAGACCACGGGCACCCAGATATTTTTTGGCGAGGTCGGCGGTGAGGACTTCCTTACGCACGGCCCCGCTATTCAGATCAATCCTTAAATAACGGCCAATCCATCCGTACATATCAGTTCACCTCCTCGAACGTTTTTTTGAACTCCACGGCGACGACCTTCTTACGGTCTCGGGCGGCGTCAGTTTCTTCGACATAATCTAATGCCTTATTGGGGCAGAAGGTCACGCATTCAGGTTTCCCGTCGCAAAGATCGCACTTGATGATCCGACGGCGAGCGGTCTCAAAGACCACGGCGCCGAAAGGACAGGCTAAAGTGCACATCCGACAGCCGATACACTTAACTTCATCCCAAGCCACACGATTGATCAGCGAATCATCATGCATGGCTCCAGTAGGACAAACCGCCACACAAGGTGCGTTCTCACACTGCTGGCATGTCGTTGGCATGGAAAATCCCTCCATCTCCCATGTAGTCACTTGAATACGAGCGGTGTGGGGACGAAATTCGCCGTCATGAAAGACAGAACATGCCAAGGTGCAGTTCTGGCATCCAGTGCAACGATCGGGATAAATCATCAACATCTTCGACATAATTTTCCTCCTGTTAACGAAAAAACTCTACATTTGGTATGTCAAATTTCCCTTATATTGGTCATTATCGCGAAGCATGCCCTCACAGAACTGGAGAGCGGAAGTAGGTGTCTGGTTACTTCACCTATTTTCGACTATCACTGGCACAACGTTGACGTGAAAATGGCCACCCTTTGATAAGTATGGAACTTACGCCTATTTGGAGATTCAGGCATCACCCCCTTTGTATAAGGAAGAGCGCTGATTATGCGCCTAAAAACTGTCTGCGCCGCATTATAGAGCCGGATAGCGTGAGTATACCCGATAGGAGATTGGAGTTTTCTTATGCGGCTTATAAATCAATGTCTCTGTTTCACTAAAAGATTTTCAAATGGTGATACAGGGCCACTCCATAGTCTTATTATATCACTCTCCAATATAATATGCTATTTTTAACACATCTTTTTCCCAAAATTTACGACACGTTATGTCTTTTTTGACAAGTTGAATATAACAATAGACTTATTCATTCTTTTAAAAATGGGGAAATAAACCTTCTCATTGATAACCGACTGAAATCTTGAATTTTCGTCGAGGTTGACAATTTGAGGATTTCAGGAAGTTATCGATTATCTTGACACTCAACGTCAGATCAAGTTCTGTTTAGGGCATTTTAATCGTATCTTTTGAGTTCAAAAAGTTTTTTGTCTTGCGTGGAAACGATGTGATAAAAACGATCCTGAGGAATGTAGATGTAGGGAACATCATCTTCCCGCCGGTACAGGAAGTGAGACAGGATCATCCGGTTGACGGCCTGATGGCCGATGATCATAATATTATTCGCACGCCGGTTTAAAAAAAATGCCTTCTTGACTCCTTGTATGATTCGGGGCTTCATTGTCTCGTAGCTCTCGCCCTCAGGATAAACATAGTGGTATTTGTTTGCCCCTCTTCTTTTGAAGACGTGCGGCAGCCTTTTCTCGATATCTTCATAAGTCATTCTTTCGCAAATCCCCGCGTTGATTTCATCGAACTCCGTAAGCGAAATGATCCGGCAATCATCCTGCATTTCACAAATAACTTTAGCTGTATCAATTGTCCTCCGTTTTTTGCTGGTAAAAATGTAGGAAACCTTTTTTTTCTTAAAAAACAGGCCCAGGGCGGTTGCTTGCGCTTCGCCTTTTTTTGTGAGCGGCGAATCTCCGCCGATTCGATTCGCGACGTTATATTCCGTTTCCGTATGCCGGATCAGAAAAAGATTTTTTACTTCATCTGTAACAAGATAGTCGCGCAACCGGTCATAAAAGGGAATCGCGTCGCTGTGCTTTTCCTCTATAATCATGTTTTGTAAAGAGTCTATGCGGATATAATTTCTTTCGACCTTTAATGGTGTATAAATCATCCGGTAGTAATCGATTCGTTTTAAGAATTCTGTTGCCGCTTTATCCTTAAGATGGGCAAATTCAGGTAGATTAATTTTTTCCTGTATGCTCAGTTTCAGGATATCTTCATCATCATTAATGCACTCAATAAAGAAAAGCGGATAATCATCGAGATATTTTTCAATTATCGCGCGTCGTGCCCGTTCCGCGTTGGTTGCGTCCAGAATCGCGACCCGTCCACTATTGCGCAGATAGGCTTTGGCCATTTCCATATTCATACGGGCGAATCCGCTTCTCAACTCTACGGCCGCGGAATTTTTCGGGGAATAGAATTCTGAACGCGATGTTTCCTGCAGTGGTCTATAAATCCTGCGCAAATTTCCGTTATTGAATATTCGAGTGGAAATGCCATCCCTCCGGAAGGCATCCCGCAGGCGTATGGCCAATGTGGATTTTCCCCGGGCGGGCAGTCCCATCAGGACTATGTATAATTTTTCATCGCTCATATCAGTATTTGCTTTAATTAAATAAAGGGGAATCTTGTCCCCTCTTATTTAACATCAACGTTGCGTTCGAAAACGAAATGCTTAATCAACAGCCATCATTACATTGGAAGCTTTTATAATCGCATACGCTTTTTTACCGGATTTCAAACCGAGTTTTTT
>PLLV01000006.1 GCA_003142295.1 Syntrophaceae bacterium | reverse complement strand
TAATATAGTTCTCACCAATAACTTTGTACTACCCGCCATCACGATTGCCAACCTCTCTCATTGCCGCTGGCCGGTGAAACTGTTTTTCAAGTGGATCTATCAGAATCTCACAATCAAGGCTTTCTATGACACCACCGTAAGCGCCGTCAAAACTCAGAAAGAATATCTTGAAACTCGATCAAAGTCTCGACTCAATTCTACAGATTCTTATCAGGACTCTTCTTGAAAAAGAACCCATCAAACGTCAGTTACAAAAACCAAGGGAACAATCTCAGCAATCGACCGAAGCTATTNNATTAACCTTGGGACAGCAGTGGTCCTACCTAAGTAGTAAAAATACCCTTAGGGCGAAAAATGAGAATCAAGATCAGCAGCAGAAAAGCAACAACCGGAGACCATTCCAATCCGAAGGAGTAACCTACGAGACACTCAGTTATTCCGAGGATCATTCCTCCTGCCAAAGCACCGCCAAAGCTCCCAACACCCCCTAAAACAATAATTGCCAGAAAATTCACAGTTAACGGAAGGCCGATAAACGGAGAAAAAGTGTAAATTGTAGCATAGATAACACCTGATATTGCCGCTAATGCAGTTCCAATCCCAAATGTAATTGTCGAAATCTTGCCGATATTAATTCCAATCACCATTGCTCCTCGCCTATTCTGAGCAATGCCTCTAAGTGCTTTGCCAATATATGTGCTTTTCATAAACACGTGAAAAAGAATCGTCAAAGTGATTATAAATACTAGGGCTACCAGCCGTAACATAGATATATGAATGCCGGCTACCATAATAGTAGGCAGTTCATACGAGATACCTGCCTCGGCGCCACCCCATATGAAGGCAACAAAGTCTTCAATGGCAATAGCCACACCAAAGGTTACCAAAGTCGAAGCAATAAGCATTTCATGAAAGGTTCGATTCGATATCGGTCGGATTAAAAATTTTTCAAACAGACAACCAACTATAAAAAATACCCAAAATAGAAAGATTATAGAAATGAAAGGGTTTATTCCGAAATAGTTAAAGGCCAAGTAACCCAAGAAGGCTCCAAGCATGAGAAACTCTCCATGCGCAACATTTAAAACATTTAGTACACCAAAACAGACCGTAAGCCCTAATGCTCCCAGCGCATATATTCCACCCAGCAGTAATCCACTAATAAGAATTTGAAATATATCTATCAANNAAAAATTGAATAATCCTGTTTTTAATCAATTGGTATGATTTGTCGCCTTCAAACTGTAGAAGTTGAGTATCTCCAATCACAAGCTTTCCTGAAGGATCCCGAGTCGGATCTCCAGGAAAGCTTACGGTTCTGCATTACCAAGGTATTGGATATACAAACTTACTCGTTGCTACTTCAGATGGATAAACAGACTGCACTTTCCCATTGATATTTTGAAGAGTAAAGGCAGGGTGTGTCCCAGCGCCATTGGGCTTGCGATGCCAAGGACCTCCGATGGTCATGAAACTTGCGGTCTCAAGAGTTTTTTGAACCTTTTTTCTGTCCAATGTTCCTGCGGCCTCAATGGCTTTAAATAAAATTTGTTGAGAAGAGAAATTGGAGGGCGGGCCAAAAGGCCATTCGAGAACGTTGATCTTAGTTCTCGCCATGATTTCATCCATTATATCATAACCCTCATATTTCAACTGTTGGACCCACATATGGTCTCCAGTGATGTAGTTTACTCCTTTTTCGCCAATAGCTTTTCTGAATCCTTCGCTTATCCCCGCTGTTCCGTGGAATGCTTTCGGCCTCAAGCCTTGGCTGATCGCCTGTTTCATAAACGCCGTCAAGAAAGGGGCGAAAGCTGGAACATAAACTACATCGGCGTTAGCACGCTTCAATTCCGCAATAGCTGATGTGAAATCTTTTGTATCAGGGGGAGCAGTTTTGTCATAAACAAGCTTAAATCCGTAATTTTTGATGATTTTCTTTGCTCCCACTGCAATTCCGGACGCCCAGGTTGAATTCTCAGCAAATATAGCAACAGTTTTCGCGTTAGTCTGTTTTTTTACCATCTCAAAGTATGGCTTTGACCAAGAATCAGAAGTATCGTGGCAACAAGTAATCCACTTAAACCCGCGGTTAAATATCTGGTAGTCAATAGAAGAAGTGAGAAGCATCGGAATTTTATATTTCTCGGCTACTGCNNTGACCAAGCAGAAAGTCAACTTTGTCAACCGTTATGAGTTTTTCGTATAACTTGGCTGTAGTTGATGGGTCGCTTCTATCATCATACCAGATAACCTTTATGGGAAGGCGGGTTTTATACTCCTCTACATAAATACCTCCCCTGTCATTTATTACTTTCACAAGAGCATCTTCCCATTCACCCATAATCTTGTAAAAACCGGCAAACTTCCCCGTTATGGAGAAACAAGCGCCGATCTTGATGGTTCTCGGGGCTTTCGATAAGTCACAAGTTGAAGCCCCCAGAGCAAAAGGCACATGGTAGAAGCTAAAAAGAATAAATGTTGAAAACAAGATTGTACACGCTAATAGTTTTCTCAACTTACACCTCCCCCATTGAATTTAAATTCCTCTCTTTTTAACTTAGCAAAATCGAATGGAACCATCACCTCCTTTCATATCTAAGTCGTGTTCACATAGATAAATATCCGTTAACGCAAACTCCTTGCCTCTTTATTTTTGGCTAACGTCTCCTATCATCCAATCTAATCTCATCTCTCTAAGTTTCTCGGGAGTAGGAATACCCGTCTTAAGATCCCATTCCAAAAGGGAATAGTAATCGTCCAGTAACTTATCGAGATTGATGTTTTTTTCGTTAGGGACACCTGACTGAGGGGTTTCTTCCAGCAAGCGTTTAGGAAGCGTATCGTCCTTACGTCTTATTCCTTCTCGGCAGNNCAGTTGTACATACGTTCAATATTGCTAATCCTTTCTCCGATTCGATAGGTTTCCTCTGGAGAAATCTCGATTCCGGTCACAGATGAAATAATTTCCGAGATGCTAGAATCGGACACTCCTGCAGCGACAAAAGAACACATTGTATATGAGTCACACAACGCTACCCTTCTATTGCGGGTATTCGAGACCAAGATAGATTTTTCCTTACCTTCTGAGAATCGGTCAAACTTATTTCCCATTAGCTCGGCGAATATGGGAAAACCGCCTCCATGATGGCATCCTCCTCGCGAACCAGCGGCGTACACTAACGCCATTCCTCTCACCCCTCTAGGATCATAAGCCCCCAATTCCATACCTTTGCAGTGCATGGCAAAGGCCTCAGATCCCTGACCGATCTGGCTTGCCATACGCCTACTTCCTTGACCTACAACCGATCCAAATCCTTCATTAAACGCAATGTCTCTTACCAGGGGGAAAACTGCCTCGATATTGCCAAATCGAAGGTCTATCCCTCCAGTATCCCCCTTCGTGATGAACCCCTTCTCAAAACACTCCATAGCAAATGCGATTGATGCCCCGGTCGAAATAGTATCTAATCCCAAATCGTCGCACAGGGCATCCAATTTTATAATGGCACCCAAATCAAAATTTCCGATCGTACCACCAAGAGAGTAAAGGGTCTCATATTCAGGGCCTTCTGAAAAAGCTCCCGAGTAACTTCCCTTTTTAACAGCGTAGTACTTGGAGCATCTCACGGGGCAAGGAACTTGGCATGGACGGTCTTTGACCAAATGATTCTTTCTCAGTTCTTCCCCGGAGATCTTCCATGCCTCTGGTGAGTTGGTCTCCTGGAAATTTCTAATCGGGTAGACTCCAAGTTCGTTCATTAAGCTTAGTATTCCCGGCGAACCAAGTTTAGGGAAAAGATCACCAGTAAATGGACTGGTTTTGATTTCCTGGTATGCCTTCTTAAGCGATTCAGAAAATCGAAAAGGGTCTGCAACAAAAGAACTCTGCCGCCCCTCCACAACAATAGCCTTGAGATTCTTCGATCCCATGACGGCTCCGCCTCCACCGCGTCCTAGCGCGCGACGCTCATTAATGCAAGCGGCGTATGGAATCATTCTTTCTCCAGCCTGACCAACGCATAAGATACGAATATTTTCGTTAAGCTCCTCTTTGATTAGGGTCTGAGTATCTTGAGTTCCGAGTCCCCAGAGTTGGGAAGCATCTCGGAGAGTCGCTGACCCGTCCTTGATGTAAAGATAAACAGGGGTCTTGGATTTTCCTTCAACGATGATGCCGTCAAATCCGGCCCGCCGTAACTCTATGCCAAAGTATCCTCCAGATATTGAGAAGAGGTATATACCCGTCAGAGGTGATTTTGTGTTCAATACAATTCTTCCACTACCGGGTGACTTCGTTCCCACCAGAGGTCCTGTGGAAAAGATGAGTTTGTTTTCAGGGCTCAAAGGATTGACTTCTGAAGAAACCTCTCTGTAAAGCGTAAGAGCACCCAATCCTCGCCCTCCAATCACATTTCGGAAATCCTCCTTGTCTATCATCTCTTGAGAAAAAGTTTTTCTGCTTAAATCTACTCGCAGGATCTTGCCAAAAATATTTTCGGCCATATCTCCTCTCTCTTTGTCGTTTAAGCTGAAACGACCACCTTTATTGTTCCATTTGCTTTAGCTCGGGCTATTTCGAAGGCTTCAACAGCTTCCAGAAATGGAAGTCGTTGGGTCACCATCTGAGTTGGATCAATTAAACCTCTTTCGACAAAGTTAAGTGCGATTTCGTATTTAGCTTTTCCTCCATTTCCACCAACCCCAATTATGTTCAATGCCTTCATCACTATCGGCCAAATCGGAATGCCACCAATTCCCCAAAATGCCCCAACACAGACAACTTTTCCTTCCTTCTTCACTAATTTAGGTATCATTTCCACAGTGGCTGAAGCACCTGCCGCTTCAATGTCAATATCTGCACCTTTTTCTGAAAGGGAGTCTAATAGCTCTTTCCCTTTCTGCGTCGTCATATTAATCACATCCGTGGCCCCATACTTTCGCGCAACCTCAAGCACATCCTCCCGGACATCAA
Source organism: Syntrophaceae bacterium (assembly GCA_003142295.1). Lineage (GTDB taxonomy): Bacteria > Desulfobacterota > Syntrophia > Syntrophales > UBA2185 > Fen-1135. The sequence continues at coordinate 1 of PLLV01000006.1, read as the reverse complement.
T
>PLLV01000109.1 GCA_003142295.1 Syntrophaceae bacterium | reverse complement strand
GATTCATAAGACCTCCTTCTCATTATTCATGGCACAGCCTGGCTCCCGGCGAGCCCAGATTGAATACCATCTTTATCCCAAATCCCATTAATTTTGACATAATACTTGAAAATATTTAGCAAATCAACTATCAGTGTGAACGGATCGTGAACGCTTCTGACGGGTGGCGCTTAATTCTCAGTTTTTTATAAATTATTAACAACAAGGAGTGTGATATGCCGGCTAAACTTGGAGTGTTAATAATACATGGGGTAGGATCGCAAAAAAAAGATTTTGCGGAGCCGATGAAGAAGAAATTAAGAAAAGGAATATGTGATCATGCCAAGATACGCTGGCAACCCGTATATTGGGCTCCCATATTATCAAGGAAAGAAAATAACTTATTGCGTCAGCTTTTTCCGGAAGGCAAGCCTCCTCATTGGTTTGGATTGAGGGACTTCGTTATGAATTATGTTGGAGATGCTACTGCATATCGGTACATACCAACGAGCCCGAGTCAAACAAAAAAAGCAAATAAAACTTATAATGACATTCACAAGAAAGTGCATGAAGCCATCGTCGACCTCAGAAAGAACTTAGGCAGTGCGGACAAGCCCGTCATAGTGATGGCCCATTCGTTGGGTTCTGTCATAATGTCCGACTACATTTGGGACAGACAAAATTGGGACAAACAAAAAAGACAGGACGGAGACCCAGAGAAAAAACAAGACGAAGACCCATATGGAAAGACTAAATTCGAACGCATGGAAACACTGGCGGGCCTTATAACCTTTGGCAGCCCCATTCCCCTCTTTACACTCGCCTATAGGCCGGTAAAAAGCATCAAATTTCCTCCCAAGACCTTACCCGTAAATTTGAGGAAAAAGGCAAAGTGGTTGAACTTTTATGATCATGATGATGTTTTCGGATGGCCATTAAAACATTTAAGCAAAAGTTATGAAGATGCTGTCACGGATGACTTTCCAATTAATGTTGGATTGTCCCCACTGTGCCATCACGAATACTGGACGGATAATGACTTTACTAAGCCTGTCGCTGAATATGTTTCCGAAATTTTGAAAGTGTGCCCATAAGCATGAGCATCAAACAGCACAGGGAATGAGGGCAGATCAGGTCAGCCGTTAAAAGATAAGCATTTTCCCCTTAAGCAAAGAGCATTTTGAACCACTAATTTTTCAGCCAGGGAAGTGTAAGCGAATATTCAGGACAGAGTTATTGTCCGGAACGGAGCGATTCGGAATGAACGAGGATTTATCTCCACAGCTTCGTGTTGCCGTTGTGGTGCCGGCCAAGAAGTTTTTCTGCCTTGCAGGTGCGCTCTGGACGCAGCGGTATGGACCGTTGCAGGTAGCGTCGGTAACGAGGCAGGCAGGCTATTTTGTCAGGCTATTCAATGAAGAACTGGGACTTCGAGTATCACCCCACGAGTTGGCGCAAGAGTTCGATGTGGTCGGCTTTTCCTGTAAATCTGCGGCGATTACCAGAGCCGAAGAGATTGCAGGAGCCGTCAGGATGGAAGCTGAGAAGCTGGGCCGCCACGTGGTGACAGTGCTTGGAGGCGAGCATATCTCGGTGGGCGGTGATTCCCGGTTTTCTCCATTCTTCGACTACACACTGCGGGGTGAATCCGAGGGAGCCTTCCTGCAGCTCTTGAAATCCCTGGAGGCGGACGAGCGTGACGCAGCAGACATCTTCAATACCTCTCTCAACAAAAATCATATCTGTGAGTCTTTCGATAATATACCCGACCTTTCTCTCGTTGTCGGCTATGACGGGACCGTCGAGGGATTCATTTTTAGATACCTTCCACTCATATGGATGTTGAAAAAAAGAATGTTTCCCATGCTTACGTTTCAAGGGACCAGGGGATGTCCTTACAACTGCTCTTTTTGCCCCACATCGCGCCTTTCGCAGGGCAATGGCTATCGGCGNNNCAACCCGGATGAAGGCGACTCTGCTGGTGCGGGCTGACATCTGCGAAGATCGAAAGCTGCTTGAAGTCATGAGGGCGGCAGGGGTGTTCAACCTGTGTGTCGGGATAGAGTCCCTGACTGAGCAGACTCTCTCTGATTTCAAAAAGAAAACGTCTTACGATACTAACAGAAAGTCCATGGATATATTTCACGAACATGGATTTGCCATAACGGGCCTCTTCATCGTGGGCTATGATACGGACGATTTAGACACTTTCGAGAAAATCCATGACTTTATTAACGAGACGGGGATCGAAAAGTGGAGGGTCTCTCCATTAAGCCAGCTGCCCGAATCAGCTGATCAGTTCATGCCTGCGCACCGCTACTTTCTCTGGGATGAATTCTCCCATTTTGGACGGGCAGTCGTCGATTACTGTAACGGCGAATTTGTCATTTTCTACCCGAAACACATGAAGCCATCCACCTTGCAGAAGAAGATCATGAAGTTTAATCTTTCGGCCACCTCTTTAACTGATATTGTCAAAATTGTGGGAAAACGGAGAAAACTCATGCCCGTGTTTCAGCGACTGGGGAATAATTTCGTCCAAAGAATGGTTGTAAAGGAGGTCGCCGCTTCCAGATATCTCGAGATGATAGAGGAGGTGGAAGGGGAATTCTACGTTGAACGCGACGGCAAGGAACAATTACAGGAAGATCTCTTGCGGAGACGCTACGAGGAACGGGCGAGTGCGCGGGAGGGGACAAATGATCGAAGCAGGCAGCTTTGTCAGGCAAGTTCCGCCAGGGACTTTTGAGTTCGATCCACCCAACCATCGGCGCCGCATTCCTTGAAGATGTCAATCGCCTTATGGAGGTTTTCCTTTGCCTTAAATACATCGCCTTTCTTTTTGAACAAGTCGGCATACAGGGCATAGTCATTTGCTAACTGCCAGCCAGTGGCGTTTCTCGTGTCGGAATCGATGGCCTTTTTAATCCAGTCTTCCGCATCCGAAAGGTGATCATCATCAATATTTAACATGATATCTCCGATAGTCCTTGCCATGAAGCCTTCATAGACAGTCATTTTATTATTTTTATAATGGTCGAATAATTCAGCGAAGTTGATATCTCTATCATTTGAGCGCACGCGTGCTCTTGCTAAGCAGTTTTTTTGGACGTTTGCCCATGAGGGGTGCAGTTTAGCTCCCTCCAGGATTTTTATTGCCTGATTATGATAGTCCTGAGCCTTCCCGTACAATCCCGTATCAAAATACATAAAGCCGAGTCGGGCATTTGCAATAGACTCCCAGCCAACTTGAGCCGTTTTTTTGCAGAATGTTAATCCTTCTAAAAAGTATTTCTCTGCTTCTTCAAACGCGCCCTTGTAATACTGGGCTGCCCCATAATGTGAGTAGACCGTCCCTTTGATATATATGTCGCCAGATTCTTCAACAATTTTTAACATCTCTTCACAATGTTTACATGCCAGTTCAATATGTCCCCGAAGGGTACACATATAAGTCATATAAGCTTTTGAAAGTGATTTCCCCATAGGGTTATTTGCAAGCTCACTCAGCTGCAGGCATTTTTCAGAATACGTCAATGCCTTTTCAAATTCGCAGATATGAGGCAAGAAGATGCCCAATTGAGAACATGCCATCCATAATGAAAGAAAGTCGTTGACTGCTTCTGAATATTGGATTGCTTTGTTCATATATCGAATTCCTTTTGAGAAATCCTCTTCCACCCCAAAGGAATACGTCCCCATTGTGATATATATTCCAGCAAGACTCTTCTTATAGTTCATCTTCATTACTAAATCTATGATGGGTTGAACTGCGTCTCTTGCTTCAACAAGATAATTCAGGCTCAAATTATAAATCGCAAGTGTTGTTCTGGCATCAATGAGATTTTTCTGATTGGCTTCTGTTTGCGGGAGCTTTTCCAGGCTGTTGATGCTCATTTTAGCATACTCGATAGCATCTTTGAATAGGGCGGCCTTCTGGTATCTCTTTGCTTCGAGCTTTGCATATTCCGCTCCCCTTTCATAATTCTCACTGGCAATGCAGTGATTTGCCAGAATGCCGTAATGGTAACAGAGGTCATGCTTATAGATGTCCTCTATGGTATTGGCTATTTTTTGATGGAGCTGTTTTTTCTTTTTTGTCAGGATGGAGTCATAAACCACCTCTCTCGTGAGAGAATGTTTGAAGATATAGGTAGATTGCGGATAAATACCTCTCTCATAGAGAAGCTCTGCGTCTTTTAATGCGGACAGATGAGANNAACTCCCTTTCGATGATGGAGCCTGCTCGAATTACCTCTTTTGCTCCCTCCGGAAGATTATCCACCCTTGTCATGATTACATCCTGTATCGTGGAAGGGATGGTGAGCTTCTTAATGTTTTTTGATAACTGGTATGTATTGTTTTTCATCTCGATGATCTTCAGATCTTTGAGCGATTTGATGAACTCTTCAATAAAGAAAGGAATCCCCTCAGTCTTTTGCAGAATCAATTCCTCAAGATCTCTATCAATATTTGGGGTTCCGAGAATGTGCGTCAACATAGTCAGGCTCTCCCGGTTCGAGAGTCTGTTTAAGGTCACTTGGCTGTGGTAGGACCTGCTCCCCCAGGTATGGACAAACTCCGGTCTATAGGTAAAGATCAAGAATACCCTTGCGCCCGGAATAATCTCGAGCAATTCCTTCATGACATCCTCGGAACTCTTGTCCATCCAGTAAAGGTCTTCTATAGCCATGATCAGGGGTCTGATTTCTGAACCTCTCAGGATGATTCTCTTCACTGTTTCGAGGGTTCTATCTTTTTTGGCCTCCGGACTCAGAGAGATCTTATCGATACCGCTCTCCTTGACGGATAGAAGCTCCAGGAGGTAGGGAAGGGTAGACGCTTCATCGATTTTCAGTACTTTGAGGCCGTTGACAACCTTTTCTCTGATCTCCTCTTCACTGTCAGTATCCCGGATATCAAAGTTCGACTTCAGGAGATCCGCTATGGGATGATAAGCTACATTCCTGCTGTAAGAGAGGCATCGTCCCTCAATAAAGGTGACGGCTTCATTGGTGACGGCCTTCCTGAACTCATAGAGGAGACGCGATTTGCCGGTGCCTGCCTCACCAATTATGGAGATNNGCGCTGACATCAAATCGTGTTCGTCTCGTACTGGGGGCAATAACCTGGTATACACGGATCGGTTTCTCTTTTCCTTTAATCCCTTTTTCCCCCAAGCACTCAAAGCGGAAAATCCCTTCCGTGAGCTTGAAGGTGTCATCGGAGATATAGGTGGTTCCCGGCTCTGCTAAACTTTCCATTCTGGCAGCAAGATTGACTGTATTTCCCACAGCCTTGAACTCAACACGGAGGTCATTGCCCAATGTCCCCACCACAACGGGGCCGGTATGAATACCGATGCGCATCTTCATGGGAGGAAAATCTCCCTTTTCCAGCCGCACCCTGTCATTGAAGCGGGTCATCTCTCTGTGAATAGACATAGCAGATCGTATGGCTCTCTGGGGAGCATCTTCTAAGGCAATGGGAGCGCCAAATAATGCCATGATCCCGTCACCAGTCATCTCGTTGACTGTGCCTTCATAATCGTGGACTTTCTTAATGAGGATTTCATAGACCCGATCCATCATCGCGTAGACCTCTTCGGGGCCGAGTTTCTCTGAAAGGCGGGTGAACCCTTTCATATCACAGAAGAGTACTGTAACCTGTTTCCGTTCACCTTCGATCTTATCTTTCTGGGAAAGGATTTTTTCGGCGATGCCCTTGGGAAGGTACTTCTGAATCTTCGCAAGCTTCTCATCGAACGAAAGATCTTTGGGTGATGGCTCAGAAGGGATAATTAACGCGATGCCACAATCGCTACAGAACCTGTGGCTTGGATAATTGCAGGTGCTGCAATTCTGGCAGACGATTTCAAGCTTGCCGCCACATTCAACACAGAATTTGGCAGAAGCAGAATTCTCAAATTGGCATTTTGAGCACTTCACTATCCACCTCCATTATGGGAAGGGGATTCACAGATCACCTGTTCATTTACAGGCTGGCTCCCATGCCGGCAAGTCATTTTAAGTTCAAATTTTCCCAAGTTGTTGAATAGTAAAAGATTATTAGAAGGGTTGTCAAGGG
>PLLV01000080.1:2970-10961 GCA_003142295.1 Syntrophaceae bacterium | reverse complement strand
CTCCACGCCAGTGACGAAGACAAATTTTGTGAAAAAAGCCGAGATAAAAAGTGTTAACAGAAGAACAATCAATGCCGGCCACATCAACTTGAAGCTTTTAGACAGCATATTTTTCATTTGATATGCAGCCATGGCAAGCTTCAGTAGGGTTGTCTTTTTATCTTGAGGATTAATCCCATCTACCAAAAATGTCACTGTCTGATTTCTCGCTTTCCTTACTTTGGGCAACACCTTTTATCATATTGTATTTTTACCAGTTACCTCTCATGCCTTGACGGAAACCACGACCCGGTCCGTAGGACTTTAACTTTTCTTTCTGTTCTGGAGTAAGTACATTGTAAACGTTAAGTCGATAGACATCTCTCTTTTCCTTAATCTGGTTCCTCAGAACACTGACCTCTTTCTGCATTGCGAGGATTTTTTCCTGGTCGGGGCTTTGCTGAAGCCACAGGAGCCGCAAGTCATCCCGTTTGCTGAACATCACATCCCGAAGACGATTGGTATCTTTCAAGAACGTATCGCGAAAAAAATTTATTTCAGTTGCCTGCTCAACCGTTAGGTTTAGTTGTGAAAGGACTGCTGGATCAAAGCCATCGTAGGGCTTAAGACCATTGCCCCTTCCCCATCCTTGGCGGAAAGCCAATGCCGAGGCTGCAAAAGCTATCACAACAATCACTGCAAATAATGTCATTACTAATTTTTTCATGTTTATAACCTGCTTGCGTGTCAGGTTCATCATAATCAATGTGTTTTTCTCGATCTTTGAGGAAAAGGCATACGGTAGGATTCCGCAGACAAATGAATTTACCGCATTTATTGAAAAGACGAGTTGAAGAGGTGAAAATTAACAGCGGAGAGGAATGGATGTGAAGTGAATATCGGAATGAAATAATTCAGATCCCGCATTCAAAACCTTTGGTGAATACGATACCTGGTGATCTGGAGATGGTGCATTCAAGGTAGCAGTATCAAAGTTGTTTTGTGAGATAAGGGAATGGGAGGAACAGTTCTTGTTGATACATGCTTGCTTGTTTTGACTCTGCGCAAAAGGTCCACCGTGCGCCAGCTTGTTCACCAGCTTGAGAGGAATCGTTCCCAACAGAAGGGGAATTAGCAGCAGCGTCGGAATAAGGATGAATAGGCTCTTTTTGTGAAACATGGAAAACTCCTACACCATTCATAAAAAGTGATTATGGCAAAATACCAGCTCTCAACGAATGGTCACTCCCTTTAATTGTAGTGCAAGACGAATGCCAAGAGAGCCTACACGATTGTAACTTATTGAAATAAATCGTTTATTGATATATTGACTCAATTTAGATGGCTGAAAAGGTTTACGTTTCATGCGAAAAGTGGATACTTATAACACACATAAGGTATCCGGGTGGATATAAAGTATCCATTCATCTCCGAGACTCGCTCTGATCAATAATACATGGTATAGAATCAGATATTGAACGAATAATTTGGAGGCAATTGAAGTTATGTGGAAGAAACTGAAAGAGAAGGCAATAAAGTTGACGGCCTTTGCCGGCATAATGTTGTTCTTCATTGTTGCTTTTGAAATCATGATTATGATCAGCCCCTTTGCTTTTTTCTTCTATTCTGTCTTCAATCCGGTATTTAACTGGCTCGGCCAGTTTCCCGCAACAAGATGGCTGACCGCCTTCTTCCTGCCTCATATGACATTGCCGCCAACCCTTTTCCTCAGGACCGTCCGTATCGCAGGTTCCGTATTTTTTGTACTCGGCGCCGCCGCATTCATAGTCTGTGCATTACAGGTATATCTGGGTAAGTTGTTCAAGTGGGGCATAGCGGATAAGGGACTTTATAGATATGTCCGGCATCCTCAATATCTTTTACTCGGCATATGGGGCATCGGGATGAGCATTCTCTGGCCCCGATTCATAGTGCTCGCAAGTCTTTCCGTGATGTTCGTCCTTTACTATGTCTTAGCGAAAGATGAAGAGAAAAGAATGCGGAACCTTTATGGAGAGTCCTATGAAAAGTATATGAGCAATACGGGTATGTTTCTCCCTAAAAAGGTTGAGAGATATTTTTCTTTTATGAGCCATGTCATCCCCAAGAGCCCTCTCAGACATGTCGTTGTTTCCATGCTGATCATCACCGCAGTGATAGGATCGGGTTTCGTCTTGAGGACGATAACTTTAAGGTCGCTTCCCTTTGAAGCAAACACAAATCTGACCATCCTGTCTCTTTTGCCGGAAGACGCTGCTATGAATGCAAGTGCAATACAGACTATTCTTCAAGGAGAGAGAGACGGCAAGATAAAATTGTCTGATAACAACAATTACCTGGCGTACATGATGCCTGCGGATTACATCATGCAGGGTATGATTGCGGATACGGGAGGGGAATTTCATCTCTTCAAGCAGCACAATACCTTTGCCATGATAAGCGAATGGGTCTTGCATCCTTTCGAACATCTGAGGAACTCTCCATCTTTTCACATGGCTAAGATGCATAATGTCGACCCTTCAATAGCAAGAAGACACCACTGCCCCATTAACATAGATGAGCCGGCTTTGGATTGCAATGCTTGTCCGTATAGGCGGGTCATTATCGACGAGGTAGAGAATGTTAATGGGAAGCGTCTGTCTGGATCTGCATTATTATCATTCGGTGCGACGAGAACGCCGCTTTATGCCATTGACTTAAATGCCCGGACAGGCGCAATTGTCAATGTAGTTCCCGTTAAGAGGGCGACCGCCTGGGTAGATGTGCCCACACCGAGCATCTAATGGATTAATCAGCACAAGGCCGCCCTGTCTCTTGGCAATGTTGCTTTATCTATGGTCAGAATGTAACATAATAGAGGCCTGACAGGATAATCGAGGTGAGAAGAATGATTATCACCGGCCAGGCAATGTACCGGTAAGCTCCAAAAACAGTCACACAGAAGTATTCGGCGGTAACCACGAAACAGGCATGCATTGGGGAAAGCATCATTCCCATGAAACCGAATGAGAAGGCAAACGTAGTAGTAGCAGCCAACATACCGGTTGTCGGTTCTGATCCAATGAGGGCAAACACAATCGGAAAACTGGCACCGACAAAGCCGAAAGCAACGCCCGTCACCATACCGGAAATGAAGGGAATCAGCATGATGACCGTGATCAGGGGGATGCCTGTTCTGATAAATTCGTCCCGCATCCCGGTGATCAATGTTGCTCCGGTTGCATCAACAGGACAAATCAGGGCCGCAGAGAAAGCCTGAATTCCTACGACAAGTGCTATCATAAACCAGGTGTCTATGCGCATCAGCATGCGGAGCGACGGACGGAACGCTGCAGCATGGCCGGAGAAGATAGCGGCAAGCGCAGCGATGAGGCCAACCAGCATGGCTATTAAATTTGCCAGCGTGCCCTCAATGCCCATGAGGGGAAGAATAGCCGATCCCACAAGTGATATCATGACAAGCAGTCCGATAGGCCCCATTGCCGAAAGGACTTCTCCGGTGTCTATCTTTCCATAGCCAACCCCCTTGTCACTTTCTTTCCTAACCCTCCGCAGAATAAATATATACCCGCTGATCACTGCGACAATGGTAAAGGGTATCTGTATGAGAAAAAACGCAATTGCCGGAAGCCTGGAATACTGCATCGCAAGGATGACACCGGGATAGAGGGGCCACCAGTATTCCCAGATATGCCGGAACCAGTAATTGATTGCCACCTTGTGAGACAATTCGAGTTCCCCGCTTTCATCGACGGCAGCTACAAAAGGTGCGGAGAAGAGGGCGCCCGCGGGCATGGGAAGGAGTCCCACCAATGCGGGGAGTCCCGCCAGGATGATATGTTTGCTCTTCAGCCATTCTTTCAGAGCAATGATCGTGCGATCCATCCGACCCGTCTTGCTCAAGGATTCAGTAAAGAACAAAAGAAGGAGAATGATTACCGGCAGTATATAATTCTGTGGCTCGCCAAAACTTGCGATCTGGTAGTAAAGGCCGCCCATGCCAGTGCCTGCCCACAAGGGCAGAAGAATAGAAAAGAGAAGGATTGCCAGACCCAACGGCACACCGGACGAGTTAAGCAACAATATCCCCAAAAAGGACACGCCTACCTTACTATATGCGGGAAGATGTAATAACCAGTCGATCATTCTGTACTCTTATACACTCGTCATGATATTTACTTGTCGAAACGTGTCTGTCAAGCAAGCCAGTCCCCGGCCAAGATGCTTTTACACTCTTTTCCCCTGTTTGCGAAGAATATTGTGCTGTAAATCTGAAAATTATGAGCAGGGAGCATTCGGCGTGTCGGGCGAGACGCCCAATCTTGCGAATGATAGGAAAGAAATCCTGCTTTCTGCAATATCAATGAAAAATTTAAGTCGGCAGTCTTGTTTCTGCGCTTTGTCGAGAGACTAAAAAATCTCTTTATCGAGGGGCTGCACCGGCTTGTTAAAGTAGCAATGTAAAGAAACCGGGAGCAGGCGGTAGTCAGCCGCCAGCGCCTCAGGCGGCAAGGGCCGGGAGCTTTTCGTATGCCAGAAGAGAAACGGTCCGTCGCCATCACTGTGAACGTCGGCCAGGAAGGCCGCACCGGCCTTGCCTGTATATGTTTCGTCGAGGATGATTCCATCGCTTTCCCTAAGAAGTGTTGCTGCGGCCACCGCCTCCGGTGTAAACAGGCCATATTTTTCACCGAAGTATTCCTGGCGAATCGTGAGATCCTCCGGCTCCAGTGTGCAAGAGGGGAAGGATGGATCCATTTCGCGGAGGAGTTTGTTGGTTTGATTAAAAAGAAGATGACATTTATCTATGCCGGCTACATAGGCAGGCACCGCACGCACTGCCTGCAGATTCGTTTTGACTCCTGCGGCCTTCAATCCAAGCAGCAATCCCATGGCCGTTCCCATTGTACCCAGGGCGAGGTAGATACGGGCAGGAGGGGGAATATCGCCTGCGGTGATCTGTGCGGCCAGTTCCAGGCCGGCATTGACATAGCCGATTGCCCCCATTGGGGAAGAACCGCCCAGCGGTATCACATACGGCGTTTTGCCGTCGGCCGACTCGTACCTGCGTACTGTCTCCTCAAAGGCCTGAGTATGCTCCTGATAGGTGTCATGATGAATAAGCTCCGCGTCACTTGCAAGATTCATGATGAGATTGTGCCGAACCGAGTAGGAGTTGGGCTGTCGAAAGAGCATGAGCACGGTCTTCAAACCGGCCTTCTTTCCATAGATTGCTGTGGCTAAGGCATGATTCGAACCGGCCCCGCCGGAGGTGATGACCCTCAGCGCGCCCTGCTTCAGGGCGTCCGCCAGCAGAAACTCCAACTTTCGCACCTTGTTGCCGCCATAGACGCGGCTGCTCAAGTCATCCCTCTTGATATACAGGTCGTCTCTCTCCAAGCGGCGGGAGAGACCGGGAAGCCGCTCCACCGGCGTTGGGAATTCACCGAATGATAGTCGTGGGATTCTCAGAGCGATGGATGGATACCGCTCAAACAGGGGAATCATGGTGCCTCATAGATTCTTAGCAGCTATCATGGCCACGATCCCGTCATCGAAATATGAATACGGACATGATAGATTATCGGTTATGAGCTTTCTCGCTACTTTTTGCTTGCCATCTGTCCTCCACGGCTGATCGTCCAGAAATCATCCGAGAGGTTTCTGTCAGCAACGTATTGATAGGGAATTGTAAAATACCCTTTCATCCCCCAATCATCTCCCCATGAATTGCGGACGATGAACCTCTTCTTGGAGTCATCGTATCCGACCGCCATTACCGCATGCCCGCCAACCTGACCTTCTCCGGGCTTCGGCATGTTGACGATACCTGTCCGCGCCACCGCCTGCGATTCAAAGCCTTCATAAACGCTGAACCCGAAAACAAACGGAAATCCCCCGGCAAGGCATGCACGCATCTCGTCAAGTGTCATAATGCGGTGATAGGACGTGATTCTGTGCTGCATCGCCTCCTTATAACACGCGGCATTGGGTTTAACTGCGAATTTCGAAATTATATAAGGCCATGTCTTCTCAGAGCACACGCCCTGTTTCCCAAGCGTCTTGATGCCATCACGGATCATGGCGCCGGCGTCAGATTTAGTGGTGCGTTCAATAAGGCGCTCATTATAGTAAATAAAGAGCCTGCTGAAATCCATAAAGGAGACCTTATCTTTCCGTTCCAGAAATTCCAGTGCTCCTGCAAGGGCGTTCCCTGTGCAACTGCCCAATTGCCCCTGATCTTCGACCCTGGAGCAGAGATAGCGCAAGTCCACCGATCGAGGGAGTCTCGCAGGCACGCGGAGCACCGCGCTATACATAAAGTCGCGATGATCCGGTAAATCAGGCACCCAGCCATAGCCGCTATTCTTGCCCGCTTTCCTTCTTATTGCAGATACCCCTTTTTTTGCTGCCATAAGACACCTCCTTTGGGGTGTTTCAAGGATGCTTTTCTGGCCTGAGCCCGGCACAGTTTTTTCTTTCCACCGGCATAGGGCTCACCATATGCTTCACCTTACCTGCAGTTCGGTTCGTTCGCGCTCTCTGAAATGTCTACAATATCCAAGAAATGGTTGGATCAATTAATACAGATAATTACCAAAATGACAAGTCAATTGTGATTTATTGAATTATGTTGGCGGATGTGAGAGATGAGGGATTCAAGGGTCGCTGACAGGATGATTGAAAGAGATATTGGCCGCGAGATCAGTTCCAGGAAATCAAAAGGGGCTCATGATTTCTCAGAGCCCCTTTTGAATAATTTTTGCGAAGACAAGATTGAAGCAAGTTATTTCTTCACGTCTTCCTTCTTCTCAGCCGCTGCCTTCTTCTCATCGGCCTTCTTCTCAGCCGCTGCCTTCTTCTCATCGGCCTTCTTCTTAGACGCTGCCTTCTTCTGCTTGGCTTTCTTCTTAGACGCATCCTTCTTCTGATCGGCCTTCAGATCCTCGGCCTTCTTCTCTGGCGTCGGTGCCGGTGCGGTAGCCGGAGCCTGAGCGAAGCAGAGACCGGTCATAGAAAGTGCAAACAGAATAGCGATAAATACTGTCATGAGTTTCTTCATTCGATTCACCTCCTTTCATTTAGTTTTCCATTAATTTAGCAAGAACTATTCCACAATGAAAATAAATAAAAATAAGCAGTAATAATAACGAGTTGCCAAAATGACACGATGGCATATGCCTCCTTTATTGAGGAAGTATTCCCCTTCCTTTGGGGAATAATTCCCTAACTGGACAAATAAGTTATCGCGGCGGGATTCCACCGCTCCGGGCCATGGCAATTCCGAGTACGGAATACGGAGGAGTGAACTGCGCAGCCTTCGCTAGCTTACCCGAAAACGATGAAGCGCAAGACAGCAGAGGCCTGCCCGGTCTCCGCCTCTGAGGGCGGTAAACTCAGGCAGGGGAGCTTTACACGAGAAGTCGTCGTCAGTTATTACCAACTATTATGATGAATCCTTGAGGTGTTAAATCGATTAGCCAGAGGTTTATGCTCATCGGGATACCCGATGGGAATAACTGCGAGCGGTATCACATGATCGGGTAGTCTTAGGAGCTTCTGCACACCCTTAACGCGTTCTGTTATCGGATGGATACCGAGCCAGACCGCGCCTAATCCTTTTGCCTGAACGGCAATCAGGATATTCTGTGTTGCGGCCGAACAATCCTGCACCCAGAAATCCTTATGCACTTCCAATTTCAGGTCTCCGCAAACCAGGATTGCCACGGAGGCAGTCTTTACGGACTGAGAGTATGGATGGACCTTGGGAATTTCATCGAGGATTTTTCGATCATTGATAATGACGAAATGCCAGGGCTGTTCATTACCTGCCGACGGGGCACTCATGGCAGCTTCTAATATTTCTTTCAATGTATCGTCCGGCACTGCCTCTTTTGTGTATTTACGAATACTTCTTCTTGAAAGAATTGCTTCCATCGCATCCATAAGTGTAACCTCCGTTATCTCTATACGGTCGCCTATCGGCCTTTGCAATCCGACCTGCCCTTGCC
>PLLV01000080.1:0-2900 GCA_003142295.1 Syntrophaceae bacterium | reverse complement strand
GTCTTAGAGTCTCCGACACTGACATACCCGTCGCCGCATCTGAAGGCATTGCTCTCAACACTTCCCGATAAGACGAAGAATGCAGCGACCAACACAGAAATAATTATTTTTATCATGACCATCTCCTCTTCGGATCTGCGATTGCATGGCCATTTACGAATGGCATTATTTTTTCGCGAGAGGGGCCGGATAGTCTAGAAGGCGCACTCTTGCCCTTGCTTCGGCTTCAGAGAGCGTGAGTTAATAATGCGTCAACTTTTCCTGCTGGTCTTGGCCGTGAACGTGGAGATTTGCTGTTTTACCTTCTTGCTTTTGCATTTCGGACATGCAACTTTCGCTTCTTCATGTTCTCTGAAACTCTGTATCAATGAAAACTTTTTCCTGCAGGCTTCGCAGAGATACTCATACGTTGGCATGTTCTTCCCTCCATATCAGGATTATTGATATTGCTATTTTCTTGTTAGTATTTTAGTTAAATACCATATATTGTCAAGCATAGTAGATAAAAATTTTTAGAATATGTTCCATGCGGTGAATCGCCTTACTCTTAAATGGTCACAAAGGAGCTCCGGAAATGCCATGTCCAGGATATTAATAATATATCATTCGCAGACAGGAAACACGGAAAAGATGGCGTGGGCTGTCGCGGATGGAGCCCGGTTCATTGAAAATACGGAAGTGGTTCTAAAGAGGGCGCAGGATACCACCCTCGATGACCTCTTAGGAGCTGCCGGATTGGCGATCGGCACGCCGGAAAACTTTGGTTATATGTCAGGCATGGTCAAGGATTTTTTTGACCGAACTTACTACCCCGCCGGAGACAAGGTCTTCAGGAAGCCCTATGTAGTATTCATCAGCGCCGGCAATGACGGCACGGGCGCCCTGAAAGCCGTCGAGCGCATCGCCCTGGGTTACAAGTTCAAAATGGTTTATGACCCTGTAATCTCCAAGGGAAAGTTAACCGACGACGACCTTGCGAAATGTCGTGAATTGGGCAGCACTCTTGCGGCGGGATGCCAGGCGGGCATATATTAGAGGATGTCCTCAAGCCGATCTTTGCGGTTCAATTACCACCTTAAGGGATTCTCCTCCTTCAGCAACAAGCCGGAAACCGTAACCGGTCTTATCCAGGGGCAATCTATGTGTAATCATCTTCCCTACGGGCACGCGTCCCGATCTGATGAGCTCTATCGCAACGGTCGCATCCAGGGGGCTGTTGCCATATGACGGCATCAACTTTATTTCATTGCGCCAGAACTCATTGAGAGGGACGGATAGTTCCACGTCCGGCTCAGTTGTGGCAAAGCAGAGGATCGTTCCGCCGCGATCCACGGCTTTCAGGGCCTGGCGGAAGGCAGCCGGCGCCCCCGCACAGACAATAACAAGATCGGCAAGCCTGCCCTTATTAATCCGCCGGACACTCTCAGGCATATCTTCTGCGGCGTGAAGAACTGCGTCCGCCCCGAATGCCTTGGCCGTCTGCAGCCGGTATTCGCTGACGTCCGTTGCCATAATGCGCCCCGCCCCGAGGGTTCTGGCCAAAAGAAGATGGAGAAGGCCGGAGATGCCGCTTCCCATAATCAGTACGGATTGGCCTGCCTGAAGATTTGCCACCCGCTGCCCGCGGACAACACAGGCCAGGGGTTCGATAAAGACTCCGTCTTCAAACGAAAGCTCCTCCGGCAGGAGAAACACACCTCGATCCACATTGAGTTTGGGTACTCTGATATATTCGGCAAAACCGCCGGGGTCATAGTTTGTCGTATGCAATGTCTCACAGGCTGTGTGATACCCCATCAGGCAATAATGGCAGGTATTGCACGGAATATGGTGGGAGACAAAAACCCTGTCGCCGATTTTATAACGCCCTACCCCTTCCCCGATTTCAGCGATCTCTCCCGCGATCTCATGGCCCAAGACCAGAGGCGCCTTGCGAATACGATACCATTCCATAACGTCGCTGCCGCATATGCCGCTCGCTATGACCTTTACCAGAATCTCGCCGGGTCCGATTTTGGGCCTCGGCATCTCTTCCAGCCTCACGTCCCCGTTATTGTAGTACATTGCCACGCGCATATTCTTACCACCTAATAAATTTACCGGTGCGCTTTCTCACTATTTATTCCCCCATTTGACAAAGAAGGGTCTGGGGAGATTTGTTCTGCCATGTAAAATCCCTCTGTATCCCCCTTTCCGAAGGGGGGAAATATAGAGCAGTGCTGCCACAGAACATGATTGTATCCCACCTTACACCTTCCTCCTCTTTAATCCCCCCTTTGACAAAGGGGGGGCTGGGGGGATTTCTAAATTCATCTGTTCTATCACCGTTCTATAGATGACCTCCACTATAGCATCTGTTGCCTTTAGAACCTCGTTGCTTTTGAAACGCAGAACCTTTAGATCCAAACCAACCAGATATTCGTCACGGTTCTTATCTCTTTTAAGGTAATCGGCTTGCATATGTTGTGATCCATCTATTTCAACCACCAGGTTCGCCTTTGGCGCAAAGAAATCAACAATATAGTTGCCAACCGGCTTTTGTCGGTAAAATTGTATCCCCATGATTTGTTTGCTCCGCAGGCGTGACCACAAAGTACTTTCACTATCAGTTAGGTTCTTGCGCAATTGACGCGCCTTACCTTTCAGATTTGGACTGTACTGCAGCATTCTTTACCTCTGCACAAATCCCCCTGTATCCCCCTTTCCGAAAGGGGGAAATATAGCGCGGTGCTGCCACTGGACATGATTGTTTCCAGCGCATCAGAAATTCAACCGTCTCTTATCGTTAGTACGAAAAAAGATTTTATCTCTTTCTCACACTCCCCTATTAAATCCCCCCTTTGACAAAGGGGGGGCTGGGGGGATTTGTTCTGCCATGTAAAATCCCCCTGTATCCCCCT
>PLLV01000102.1:3102-3299 GCA_003142295.1 Syntrophaceae bacterium | reverse complement strand
GATTATGGGCAGATCCATCATGGATGGGGAAATGTCTATGGCAATACGATTAAGACCGTTATAGCGGCAAAAAATCAGTTTAGCTGCTTAAATAGCAATGACAAGAACTATTCACTCTTGGCAGAACTGATAAATGACTTCGATGCTTCACTGGTCAAGTATCCCTGGCTCCCAAAGATTTATGCTGATGCGAAAGG
>PLLV01000102.1:1883-3086 GCA_003142295.1 Syntrophaceae bacterium | reverse complement strand
AAAATATAAACTTTTTTACCTTGATTGTTTTATTCTATTATAGTAGCATAAAACAAAGGGGAATTTTCAAATGAGAAGCGAGAAACAAAAGGCGACCAGAAAAGAATGGCAGAAAAAAAACAAAGAAAGATTAAACGCGATCCAGCGAGAACGTTATAGATCAGACGAGAGGATAAGGCAACGACAACACGAATATGCATTAAAAAATCGTGAAAAACATAAAGAATATGATGCGAAAAAATATAGAAAATTCTCTCCCGAGATTAAACAGAAAAATAGAGAAAGAGCGAAACTGTGGTATATAAATAATCCCGAAAAGGTCAGGGAGCGCCTAATAAGAACAAGGGAAACCACAAACGCACAACAAGTAGCGCGGAAGGTTAAATGGAAGGCGGCAGCCTTTTTGTTACTTGGTGATAAATGCTATAAATGCGGTTATGATGATGCGAGAGCATTGCAGGTTGATCATGTTAATGGGGACGGAGCGAAGGAAAGAAAGGAAAAAACACGTGCAAGAACGTCATATTTATTTTATAAGGACATTGCCCTTGGTCTCGAAACCATGAAGAAATATCAACTTTTGTGCTGTAATTGTAATTGGATTAAACGCTATGAAAATAATGAAGTCAACCAACATCATCGTGTGTACGCAGACACCTGAGCCCTTCCCACGCAAGAAACGCCAGCACGATGATGAGGCAGGGCAGCCAAAGTAGCTTTTTCATTTCTCCCCCACCGCCTTGATTGCTTGCCATTCATCAATAAGATCGTTCATTTCAGGGCATACACAATCAGCGTCGTTTTGACAGGCATCGGTTTGTTTCATCAAAAACTTTCCCATTTTATCGCACACTTCCGCAATCGGTTTCAGCCTCGCTTCAGCCTTCTCTGCTCTTTCCTGCCACAATTTACACTCCTTGTTTATCCCTTGCCAGCCGGACTTAGGGTCAGAAGCGGAAAGCAGTCCTTTTTCCGCCTTCTCCAGCCTCTTCTTGAGTTCGGCATACCCGTTAATATAGAAGTTTGTGTTTGTTTCTTCTTCTGCAAGTTGATTGGTCAATCTTTCCACCTCCCTCCGCAGTTCCTCGTTTTTTTCTATTTCCCTAATGAGAATTTCCTTTTCGGCATGGCGAATATCTTCTGAGGATTTAAGTTGCCGTTTCAGTTCCTCGTTGGCGGAGGTGAGTTCGTGTAACTCTGTGA
>PLLV01000102.1:0-1861 GCA_003142295.1 Syntrophaceae bacterium | reverse complement strand
TGCTAATGTCCATTATGTTCCCCCCACTGCTCTGCCATTGCTTTGGCTATGCCAGGAAAGGTTATTGCCTTCCTGTCCTTCCCATTTTTGTGTCGCTCCGTACTCCAAAAATCTAATTTCTTTCTCCCTGCGGTAATTTCCGCTGGAATAAGTTTTGGCAAGCCCTTCAACCACAAACAGGTGTCTTTGCGATATTCGTGTCCAAACATCCAGGGATGTATTATCTGGTCAGGCTTCCTGTATTTTGAAGACATACAGCCAATGGGGTTTTCTACCGCTATTTTCGGTATTGGAGCATTTATAAATTTCATAAAAAACTCTGCGCCAAGCTCTCTATTTTCACGCCATGCTAAATCTGGCCTACGATTTAACCAATTATTTCCTCCGTTGCAGATATATTTACACGGCGGATGCGCTATCATCAAATCCCATCCGTCATTGAGGATTTCTAAAACATCGCCCTGGATATGATTGCCTGGCCCCTCTGTCGGCAACAAGTCACAACTCCAGGCGTCGTGTCCTCTTGCTGCAAAGGCATCTCTGACTATTCCCGAAAATTCACAAGCGACAAGAACTTTCATTTATATCTCCACGCACGGCTTATCCCAATACCTGCCTTTTGATATGTCGATCATCGCTCCCACCTTCCATTTTTCAATGTGAATCCCCTTCTCTCCGCTTCCGCCCTTGCCGCCTCCCAAACGCGAAACGGCACCTTCCACGCTACGTCAAGGCTGTGCAGGGATTTATAATATGTGCTCTTTCCCCGGCTGCACAGATAGAAAAGGTAATCGTCGGGTATGTCCTTGAGGTCGTGGTCCTTATAATGGCCGAAGGGTAGGATCATGATGCCTCCACTTTCTTCCCATTCTTTGGAATCTTCCTATCCTCAAACGACAGTGCCTTGACCAGCGCCACCTTCGCCTTTTTGATCTTCTTGGTAATCTGTCCGGACCTCATCTTGCGCTCGAAACTCCTGTTAATCAATTTCATGCCTACCTGTACCCATTTCGCCATGTAGAAGCCGAAAAGCGTGAGGGCGGCAAACACGAATATGGTGGCAAGACCGCCTATGAGAATCCATGTGTACAACTTTAAGTACGCCTCTATCGAGAACATGCTATCCTCCTATAAATCCAACACCTCTTGCGCTAATCTTTGTACTGCTATCTTGCAATATTTTTCCTCGATCTCTATGCCGATGGCTTTCCGGCCTAACTGCTTGGCGGCGACTAAAGTTGTCCCTGAACCCATGAAGGGGTCGAGGATGGTCTGAATGGGGTCAGCTTTTTCAATGCACCATTGCATTAAAATAACAGGCTTTTGTGTAGGATGGTGGTGCTGCTGAATCTCGCTGTGGCGCAACATGCCCATCCATAAATGCTGCAAGCAACGGGTTGGCGAATTAAGGTTAGTCCATGCCAATTCACAGTCAGCAAAATTGTTTTGTTGGTTATTCATTCTCTTTAGCCATATCAACCAACAACCGGAGGCGGGTAGTTTATCGGCAATGTATTGACCACCCCAAATTACTATCTTCTCCGCAAGGGGTAATAACGGCAATGGGTCAATAGGTTTATCATCACCATAAACGGGAATATGCTCGGTATTAATTTGGTCACGCCAACGGCTTATCTCTTTCGAGGTTCCACCTATCTTGCCATCCTTTACGATGTTCAGTCCGTACGGCGGGTCAGTCAGCACCAAATCCACTGGCTCAAGGTGCGGCAGGATGTCGCGGCAGTCGGCGTGATAAATCGTGATGCCGGCGTGAGAATAATAAGGTTTAGGCAGCATTTTTCGCATCTATCCACTTTCCAAACGCTCCGAGAATGGACTTCCAATTTGCCGGTTTGAGCAA
>PLLV01000130.1:5288-23409 GCA_003142295.1 Syntrophaceae bacterium | reverse complement strand
CTTTCCGTGAATGATTTGATCGATGAGTATTTGAATTTTCTTGCCGTTGAAAAAGGGGTTTCCCGCCTCACTATAGAGGCCTACAGCCACGATTTGAATCGATTCGTCAACCTTGTGCAAAGGCACGGCATTCAAAAAGTTGTAGATGTCACGCCTGATGAAATCATTTCATATTTAGAACAGGTCAAGAAAGATGGACTCAATGCGAGGTCTGTGAACAGAGGACTGGCGGCTGTCAGAGGGTTCTTTAAGTTTCTCCTCCGCGAGAAAAAAATTGATGCAAACCCTGTGGCGAATATCGGACTGGCGAAGGTTTGGGCACGACTCCCTGATACACTCAGCAAGGAGGAAATGAATCTGCTTCTTGCTCAACCGGGCGCAAAGAATCCCGCGGCCATACGGGACACAGCCATGATGGAACTCATGTACGCAACGGGGATTCGCGTCTCGGAAATAGTTACATTGACCATGAATAGCATTAACTGGCAGGTTGGATATCTTGTCGTTATGGGTAAGGGCGGCAAAGAGCGTATTGTTCCGATAGGAAGATCCGCTTATAACTGTCTTTCTGAATATGTAAATCAGGGAAGACCGAAGTTCATTAAGGAACAAAGAACGAACATCCTCTTTCTCAATAGGTCGGGTGATGGGCTGACACGTCAGGGTTTCTGGAAAATTGTGAGACGGTATGTACTTCGAGCAGGTCTCAACAAAAAGGTCCATCCCCATACATTCAGGCACTCTTTTGCATCCCATCTCCTGGAAGGGGGGGCGGATCTCCGCTCTATTCAGATCATGCTCGGTCACGCAGACATAGCAACGACGCAGATCTACACGCATATTACTCGCGAAAGACTGAAGTCCATCCATAAGAGATACCACCCGAGAGGTTAATAAGGGAGTTAAAGGGCGAATAATGGAGTCCAGCTTCATCAGAAGAAAATGGGAGAGTCTTAAGAGGCCGGGCAGACGGTTGCTTATCGCAGGAATTGCAGGTTTCGTGGCGGCCATGCTCGTTCTTGCCTGGATAATCGCTAACTATGCATTTCCTGAGAAAATGCATAAGTATCCCGTAAGTCTTGTGAGATTAAAAAACACTTTTTCATTTGTCTTTCTTGGACACAAACCAGAGTTTTATTATCTGGACGTGGAAAAAAACGGGAAAGACTACAGGTTGAAAAAGGATGATGTATTAGATATTTCTTATCGGGATGAATTTGTTGTGAAAGACATTGCCACGGACGTTTTCTCCGGCCGCGGGGTGACAGTGCACGTTGATGGGCTCGGTGGAACGGATCACTTCAGGGTAATGCTTCGAGGTATCGATTTGGTCGACAAGGTTGTCATGACCCGCAGCAAAGGCGTGCGTGATGCAGCCGTCGATGCCGGCAGTATAGCAGTAAAATATAACGGGGAAGTCATTGCATCCGTGCCCATGAAAGTTGTTATTATGCCGCAGGACTGGTTGAGATATGCCAAGAATTCGGAGAATCAGCAAGCCCAGATTGAGTATCTGAAACGGGCCATAGACATGAATAAGAATGACGTTGGCGTTCGCAAGATGCTGGCGGCCATTTACGAGCAGGCGGGCATAGCAGACAAAGCAATTGCTCAGTATAATGACATTCTCTCACTGAAGCCGGATGACGCCGGTGCTTTGGCGGGGCTCTTGAAGTGTTATATTAAAACCAGGGATTATGATAAAGCAATCAAGACGGGTATGAAGCTCCTTAGAATAAATCCGCGCGATGCGTCTGCCTTTGCGAATGTTGGATATGCTTACGGCAATACGGGAGCATGGGGAAAGGCCATTGTCAACTATAAGGAATCCCTGCAGTTGAACCCCGATGATACGCTGGTACGATTCAGGCTTGGCGAAGCGTATGAAAAGGCCAATGATTTAAGAAATGCCGTTGAGCAGTACAAGATTATTCTGACAAAGGCGGGAGAAGCTGAAAACGTAAAGATTGCCTTAGCGGGCGCCTACCTTAGGGCGGGAAACTATAATGAATCTATAAGATTGTATAAGGAAATTATTGCAAAACAACCGCGGAATGCCTCGGCCTACGCAAACCTGGGCCTTGCACATGGCGGTAAGGGACAGTGGAAGGAAGAAATAGAGAATTATAAGAGGGCCATATCTCTGAATCCGAAGGATCCCGTTGTTCACTATAATCTTGCTTCCGCCTACGAAAAAAGAAATCAGGATCAGGATGCCTCGCGGGAATACCAAGCCGTACTCAAAATAAACCCAGGGGATCTTGAAGCTACAACTAAACTGGCGGACATCGACTTTAAGAATAAACGTTACAGTGAAGCCATCAGGGTTTATGAGAAAATTCTGAAATCATCACCCAGAAAAGCATCGATTCATGCTAATCTTGGTTTTGCCTACGGTGAACTTAAGAAATATAAACTGTCATCTGAGTACTATGAAAAAGCGATCAAATATGGGATCAAAGATTCTCAGGTTCATTATAACCTTGCATACACATATGATAAGCTTGGCAGAAAAAAAGAAGCCATTCGCGAGTACGAGTATGTAGCCTCGTCTCATCCGAACATGGATGTTTTGGATATTCTCGCGGAATATTACACGGACGAAAAGCAGTATGAAAATGCAATCAAAATCTATAAAAAAATGATAGCCGTCAATCCCAAAAGGGCGACCGCTTACTCGGGCCTTGGATATGTCTACGGTCTCAGGAACGATATAGATAAGGAAATTGAATACTACAGGATTTCACTGAGGTATGATGCAGAGGATGACGATGTTTATCTTAGTCTGGGGAAGGCATATGAAAAGAAGCGGATGTATCAGGATGCCCTCAAGGCTTATACTCATGCCTATGAGCTCAATCCTGATTCGAACGTGGCGGCTAAGAAGATCCCTGCTTTGAAGATCAAGATATTGCAGCAGAAGCATCGTGAATCATAATTTGCGGCATAGTTGAGATTGGAGAAGATGGATGAGGTAGAGCACATTGATAGGTTTGTCAGTAAGATGAAGAGGTAGAAAGTGATGAGGCAGATTATCCTGGATGATATGGTTATTGGGGGCGGGGCCCCCTTCATTCTCATCGCCGGTCCCTGTGTCATAGAGGACGAAGAGACAACAAGAGAGACGGCAACTTTTCTGAAAGACATCACCGGCCGGTTGAACTTGCCTTTCATATTTAAAGCGTCGTATGACAAGGCGAACAGGACTTCCATGAATTCCTTCAGAGGTCCTGGTATGGCAAAAGGACTGCGGATCTTATCCGACATAAAGAGGGATTTAGGCATTAAAATTCTATCAGATGTGCATCGTTTCGAGGAAATTGGACCTGCTTCAGAGATTCTCGATGTGATGCAGGTGCCTGCTTTTCTCTGCCGGCAGACAGACTTCATAATCGAGGTTTCCAGAAGGGCTCGAGTCGTCAATATCAAGAAAGGCCAGTTCCTCGCTCCGTGGGATGTTACGAATATACTTCTCAAGGCATCTTCAACGGGGAACGAAAATATAATGGTCACGGAGAGGGGAGCAACTTTCGGGTATAATAATCTTGTAGTTGATTATCGTTCACTCCCCCTGATGAGGGAGATGGGTTATCCTGTGATATTCGATGCCACACATAGCGTGCAGCTTCCAGGCGGAATGGGCACTGCTTCCGGCGGTCAGAATGATATGGTTCCCCACCTTTCGCGAGCAGCCGTTGCAGTCGGAGTTGACGGCATCTTCCTGGAAGTACACCGTGAGCCTGAACTGGCCAAATGCGACGGTCCGAATTCAGTGCGCCTCGATTCACTCTATGATCTCCTTACTACATTGATGAATATTGACGGGATAGCAAAAAAGATGAAAGCCGATTAAATAGATAAAAAGGGGGAAGAGGTGGTAAGTGAGATTCTCGACGATAAGTTGATTGCAAAAATTAGACTGATCCGTCTTTTGGTTCTGGATGTTGATGGAGTCATGACGGACGGACGGATAATCATGGATTATGCGGGGCGCGAGATAAAAAATTTTGACGTGAAAGATGGACACGGGATCAAGGTACTGATGAGATACGGCATCGATGTAATACTCGTGACGGGAAGGAGGTCCACCGTAGTTGAACATCGTGCCAGAGATCTCGGCATCGGCGAGGTTCATCAGGGCGTTACTAACAAGCTCGAAATCTCCGATACTATACTCCGTAATCGGTCTCTGAATTATGAACATATAGCTTTTGTAGGAGACGATATAGTCGATATCCCCTTGTTAAGAAGAGTTGGATTTTCAGCCGCCGTAGCCGATGCTGCGGAGGATGTAAGGAAATGCGTTGATTATGTTACAATAAGCAAAGGGGGCCGCGGTGCCGTAAGAGAGGTATGTGAACTTATCCTGAAGGCTAAGGGTGAATGGACTGATGTAGCAAAAAGGTATGAGTTCTTGTGAAGAATGAATAATTGATGATTGATGATGATCTCAGAAAACGATTGCAACGCAACATGCAAATAACGGCCTTATCAAAAAGCGCAGAGTACGGGTCATACAAATAAGATGCTGTTCACAATGCTGCACTTCCCGGCATGGAGGACGTTAAATTGCGACGCATCCGTCATTCATGGCCCAGGGCGCCGCTCTCTGCGCGACCGGATTTCGAAGAATAACGCATAAGTTGATGTGCAGCGCCATGGCCGGGGATTCAGCGCAAGTTACGCTGTTGTACTTCCGTAGCGGGCGCCTCTGTATGCGTTTGACCTTTACATATATAGAAACGGATGATATAAAGCGAGTCTGTCTTTGGGGGCGCTTATTTTCAGAGTTTGGGTATGCAGCAGAAATGAAAATTGCCCTTCCCAAAAGACAAAGTCTTATGAAATTTAAGAAAAGCAATGTTGTTATCATAATTCTGATTGCCACAATCGTCTCAGCGGCAGCTGTCATCCTGTTTTTGGAGAGCAGTAAGTCTTCTAAAAACCAGCTGCTTAATATAATGTCGGACAAAGTGGATCTCCGGGTTAATAATGTCCACTATACAGACGTCGGTGCTTCAGGCATGAAATGGGAGATCAATGCGGATAGTGCAAAGTATGTCAAAAACGAGAATCTTGTCCTTTTTGATCGGATCAGGGTGAAGCTTGTAATGTCTGACGGAAGGACCCTGGTTATGACTGGGGACAAAGGCAAATCAAACACGGAAACGAAGGATATGGAAGTTTCCGGAAATGTGGAAATCACTTCAGACAAAGGGGATCGCCTGACTACTGATATCCTGAGATATTCGGGCGCGGAGCAGCGGATATATACCGACTCCGCCGTTAAAATGGAGAACTCCCGCATGCAGGTGAAAGGGGTGGGCATGTCGTTTTCATTGGACGATAAAAATGTTGCGTTGTTATCCAAGGTGAAAGCCAACATAAAATAGCATAACAGCGCGCAGCCAGTATATACGCTGTCCTCGGGACGCGAAACCCCAATTAGTTATTTTGGATATGATTATGAGAAGCAGGATAATAATCTCGGTGATAATGGTCTTTTTTACTGTCTCATTTTTGGGCGCTAAGGAAACCGATACGAAGAAGAAAATCAAGTTGGACAAGGATCAGCCGATACAGATTGTTTCTGACCGCCTGGACGCCTACAACGAAAAAAAACTGGTGGTATTTTCAGGCCACGCAGTTGCAACACAGGGGGATAAAATTATAAAAGCGGACCGCCTTTTTTTGTATTATAAGAAAGATCCCCAGAAAGATCCCCGGGTGCCAGAAAAGGCTGGCGCTCAGGATACTGGCAGTGCCGGTGATCTGGAGAAGATTGAGGCAAAAGGTAATGTCACGATAACACAGGGTGAAAGGATTGTAACCGGAAACGATGCAATTTTC
The DNA here is from genome assembly GCA_003142295.1 of Syntrophaceae bacterium. Taxonomy (GTDB): domain Bacteria; phylum Desulfobacterota; class Syntrophia; order Syntrophales; family UBA2185; genus Fen-1135. Next base: position 17,559 of record PLLV01000130.1, on the reverse strand, counting down.
TACCAGGATACACAACAGATTATTATGATAGGCAATGCAGTCATGCGTGAAGGAAGAAACGTCATCCACGGTGACAGGATAGTAGTATTTCTTGATGAGGACAGAGGTGTTGTAGAAAGCGTTGAAAAGAGTAGAGTCAGAGCTACAATATATCCTGAGGATAACAAAGACAAGAAAAAGTGAAAAACCGTTGCGGCATTTTTTGAATATTCGCTTTATCAAGAAAGTTAATTGTGAGTGTATAAATTTAAGTGTATGGATGTTATGATTTAATGGAAAAACTATTGGCTAAGGGGTTGGTAAAAATTTATGGAAAGAGGGCCGTCGTAAATAAGATTGATCTGGAAATCAATCCTGGAGAGGTTGTAGGTCTTTTAGGCCCCAATGGGGCAGGTAAGACCACAACCTTTTATATGATAGTGGGTTTGATATGGCCCGACGAGGGCAGTATCTTTTTAAANNCTGGATATAGATAAAGATGAGAGAGACATGCGACTGAAGGAACTGCTCGGAGAACTTGATATTTCTCACTTGTCAGAAGCACGCGCATATTCCTTGTCGGGCGGAGAGAGGAGGCGTGTCGAAATTACGAGGTCTCTCGTTACATCCCCTAAGTACATTCTTCTCGATGAACCTTTCGCGGGGATCGATCCTATTGCTGTTGCGGACATCAAGAGAATCATATCCAAACTGAAATCCAAGGGAATCGGCGTTGTCGTGTCCGATCATAATGTCAGAGAAACGCTTTCTGTCTGTGACAGAGCCTATATCGTCAACGAGGGAGCGATTTTGGTTGAAGGAGATCCTGACACCATAGCCAACTGTGAAATTGCGAGAAAGATTTACCTGGGAGAAGATTTTTGCCTCTGAACGGCGGATATGAGATAGTATTGATCAGGCATATGGAAAAATGGCATTTGAACTCAAACAAAATCTAAAATTGAGCCAACAGCTGGTCATGACACCTCAGTTGCAGCAGGCAATAAAACTGTTGCAACTTTCGAGGCTGGAGCTGACTGATTTAATCACCCAGGAAATGGAGGAAAATCCGCTACTTGAAGAACTAACATCAGAAGAATACCCGGAAGATACGACCGTTCCGGAATTCGATGCAGTTGAAATAGCCGATAGGGAAGAGATTAAAGCTGTTGAGCGTACGGAGGAGATTACCGGGGAGGGGGATGGCAAGGAAGAATTTGACTGGAATAGCTATCTTGAGGACTACGGTCCAACCGGTGTAAGATATGACCGCAAGGATGATGATGCACCCTCGTGGGATAACGTGCTGAAGGTAAAGCCGTCTCTGACGGATCATCTGATGTGGCAACTCAAGCTGTCCCGCATTACCGACGCGGAAATGAAGATTGGAGAACAGATAATTGGCAACCTTGACAGTAATGGATATTTGGCGGCGTCCATAGAGGAGATTGCCAAGCAGGAGGGGGTTGAGGAAAGTTTCGTTGAAGGCGTTTTGAAGAAGATTCAGGAATTTGATCCTCCCGGGATTGCAGCAAGAGACATCAAGGAATGTCTTCTAATTCAGGCCAGGATCCTGGGTGTGCTGACTCCCCTCGGTGAGTCGATTATAAATGAACATCTGAAAGACTTGGAAACAAAGAACTACAGCAACATTTCAAGGAAATTGAAGGTTCCCATGTCTGAAGTTCTGCAGGCTGTCTGTATAATAAGCAGCATGGATCCTAAGCCTGGGAGCGTCTACACCGAAGAGAGGATAGACACCATTACGCCCGATGTATATGTATCCAAGGCAGGGGAGGAATATAAGATTATTCTTAATGACGACGGTCTGCCGAAGCTCCGGATCAGCAACTTTTACAAGGAGATTATGGGCGGCAGCAACACATATCCGGATGCAGAAAACAGCAAGAAATACATAAGGGAAAGGATGCAATCGGCTACATGGCTGATCAAAAGCATACAGCAGCGGCAAAGAACAATATACAAAGTGACGGAAAGCATATTGAAATTGCAGAGAGACTTTTTTAATTACGGCATCAATTACTTAAAGCCGCTGGTACTGAGGGATATTGCCGATGATGTGGAAATGCATGAGTCAACCATAAGCAGAGTGGTGACGAATAAGTACATGCATACGCCGAGAGGCATATTCGAACTCAAATATTTCTTCAGCAGCAGAATACAAAAAACAAGCGGTGATGCCGTTGCATCGAAGAGCGTTAAAGAAGATATAAAAAAGATCGTGAGTGCGGAAAATCCCAAGAAGCCGTACAGTGACAGTGACATCGTCGATCTCCTGAAAAAATCAGGCATATCAATTGCGAGAAGAACTGTTGCAAAGTATAGAGAAATGATGGGCGTTCTGCCTTCTTCCAAGAGGAAAAAGTATTTCTGACGGTATTGTAGAAAGTCTTCCCGCTTTTGCGCGGGCAGGCTCCGGCATAAATTGGGCTTCATCCTTCCCTGCGCAGGCTCAGGTCAAGCTATGGCTTGTGTTTATATACGCCTCATGCCTCAGATTTGTTTATCCCAAGCCTGCGGGTGGAGGCGCTTCGCCTCCGGACTTCTTGTTTCGCCGTCCATTTTTCAAACGATTTTTGACTTCCCGCGGAGCAGTCCGTCAGAGCCTTAAAAAACAGGTTGACCTCAGATGATTTTAAGATTAGGATGCCCGCCCTCGGAAGACGGAAAAAACACATAGAGGGCGCGGCAAAATGTATTGAAACCTAGGAGGGTGTAGTTATGAAGATTTCCGTAACCTTCAGGAATACAGAAGGGGATAACTGGCACAAGGAATATATCGATCAAAAACTAAAAAAACTTGAAAAATATTTGGACACGCCGGTGGAGGCCCGTGTTGTTCTTTCCGTTGAAAAGTTCAGAAATGTGGCGGAAGTAAATTTAATGACGAATGGGCAGACCCTGAATGCCAAGGAAGAAGCCAAGGAAATGAGTCTTGCTATTGATAATGCGGTTGAAAAAATAGAACGTCAGCTGAAGAAGCGCAAAGAAAGGATGCGGGGTCATAAAACGAATGCTGCGCGGTTAGAAGGAGCAGCGCCTCAGGAAGTGTATCCCGATGATATAGATGAAGCGCAGGAAGTAAGAATAGTGGAAATGAGAAAAGTTGTGTTGAAACCCATGTCTCTCGAAGATGCAATTATGGAGATTGATATATCAAGAAACCGTTTTGTTGTTTACAGAGATTCTTCAACAGAAAACGTCAGCATCATCTATGTCCGCGATGACGGAAAGTATGCGCTCATAGAGACAAGCAGCTGAGGTTTGAGGAAACATCATGAAAATCATGGATATCTTCAGGAAAGAATATATCATTGAAGAACTAAAAGCAAAGACCAAGAGGGATGTTCTTGCTGAATTGTCCGGCGTGATTCGGCGTGAGGGTGGTATGATTAATCACGAATTAATGGTGAACACACTATTGGACAGGGAAAAGTTAGGCAGTACTGGCATAGGAGATGGTATCGCTATTCCCCATGGCAAGTTGGCAGATCTTGATGAGTTGATTGTCACATTCGGCAGAAGCAAGGAAGGTGTAGATTTTGATTCCATGGACGGCAAACCGGCCAATCTTTTTTTCCTGCTGTTGGCTCCAGAGAACACAACCGGCCTGCACCTGAAAGCGCTTGCTAAAATATCGAAGATGATGAAGGACAACGCATTCAGGAAGAAGCTCATAGAAGCCAAGTCAAAGGACGAGCTATACTTAATAATTGCGGACAAGGATGACGCAAGTTGATATTTAAGGTACTTTACTTCCATGGCTCCGCTCCGATTAAAAGACATTCTTCAAGGTTCAGAGGACGAATTAGGACTCAAACAAATTATCGGTGAGGTCGGTCTGGTCAGATCCACAAGCAGTATCCGTGTTCAGCGGTATGAGGAGGCCGAAAGCTTCTGGGACAGGATTATTCCCGATGTTATCCTTGTAATCACTCCTCCATGTGTTTCCGAACTCACAACAATACCGTCCGAATCCCGTAAAAAGATTTTTCAAGCTATCATTTCAAACCGCATTCCCTTAATAGCGGTCTCCGAAACAGACGCAGTACCAGGTCCATTGCTCTCTTTTTCAGAATTATACGGCATCCCTCTGTTTGCATCGGTGTACGATGAGTTTCTTTTGGAAAGTCGTCTCTCCCGCCTCTTGAGAGAAAAGATTGAAAATTCCATCTCCATGCACGGGACGTTTGTAAATGTTTCAGGCCTTGGCGTAATATTCGCAGGAGACAGCGGTACAGGGAAGACTGAATGCGCTCTGAAACTGGCGGAAAGAGGACATCGGTGGATAGCAGACGATGCCGTAGAGATCGAAAGAAGAGGGGATTTGTTGTATGGCCGGAGTCACGAGTTCAGCAAAGGTCTTATCAATATTAGAAGCAGAGGCATTGTTGACGCAGAAGAACTTCTCGGTGCTCAAGCCATTCTTGACGATTCAGTTATAAACCTCATGGTTGAATTGAAGAAAACGGATCATAACGGGGGGCAAAGCATCTATTCAGAAGAAAAATCACGGGATATCATGGGGGTTAAACTGCCCTGTATGGAGCTGCCGGGTTTTCCGCAGACCCGCAGAATATACAGGCATGTTGAGTTCGGGGTTCAAAAATTAATGAGAGAGATGGAAAGAGGCGACTCATGAACAACCTGCGTGTAGTAATCATCACGGGACTTTCGGGATCAGGCAAGAGTACTGCCCTCCGGGCACTGGAAGATATCGGCTTTTTTTGCGTCGATAACCTGCCTGTTGTTCTTCTTCCCAGATTCCTCAAGATTCAGTCCGATGCCTCCAAGGACATCACAAAGGTCGCCATGGTTATGGATTTGAGGGAGAAGAGCTTTCTGGAAAAATATACAAAGATTTTTGACCAGCTGAAGAACGAGGGTTACAAGATAGAAATACTATTCCTCGATTCGAGTGATGACGCCCTCTTACATCGATTCAGTGAAACGAGAAGGGTGCATCCCACGTCAGTAAAGGGTTCCGTCATGGAAGGCGTCAATCTGGAGAGGGAGAAGCTGGCCCCTTTGAAACAGATGGCGGATAAAGTCATTGATACCACCTCATACAATGTGCATCAATTAAAGGACGTGGTCCAAAGGCATTTTATTTCATCATCCGTAAATCAAAGGATGATCATTCATGTGACATCATTCGGATACCGGTACGGCATACCTGCCGATGCAGACATCGTGCTTGATGTGCGTTTTCTCCCCAATCCATATTTCGTCGAAGAACTGAAATTCTATGATGGTCACCATCCGGATGTTCAGAATTACGTGCTCGAATCTGACGAAAGCAGGATATTTATTCAAAAGCTTTTCGAACTGATGGCATTTCTCATCCCGCTTTATGAAAAGGAGGGGAAGGCGAGACTTAATATAGCCCTGGGATGTACAGGCGGGAGACACAGGTCGGTCGTTATGGCAAATAAACTGGGCTCTTATTTTTCAGATAAAAATTACATGGTGACCATAAACCACAGGGACATCAATAAGAGTTAGCCAAATATAAAGGGTGGCAAATGTTTAGAAGTTAGAAATTCGAATTTGGAATTTCAGCCGGCCTTAACTATTTCTCGTATAAGAATCTAAAAAGAAACAGCCATCTTTTTGGTGACGTTATCCGCAATCCAATGGGCGTCCCACCACTCCTGGGGATTTACGAACTGCCCTCCGATAAGCATTCCAAAATGCAGATGATCCCCACCTGCAAGGCCTGAAGATCCTGTATGGCCAATAACGTCACCTTTTCTGACGTCCTGTCCTTTCTTGACATCTATAGAATTCAGATGGCCGTAAAGAGTGAAGAATCCGAAGCCGTGATCGATGATCACGAAATTGCCATAGATGCCGATGTAGCCGGCGTATGCAACTATACCATGATTGGCGGCTTCCACCGAAGCATTTGTCGTGGAAGCAAGGTCAACGCCCATGTGGATGCTCTCACCAACCACCTTGCCCTGATATTGGTATTTTCTCTTATCGCCGAACAAGGCCATAGGAGCAGCATTTTTCATGCGGAGGAATGTGCCCTCCCATAATTGCCTGGGATTCGATGTCCGGCAGATATCCCGGATTGTATTATCATTCTCTTCCCTCATCTTTCCGTTCACATATATGAAGGTGTCGAGGGGTGTTTTGCCCTGAAGAACGGGATTATGACTCTGAAATTCGGGCATCTTCTGCTGCAAAAAATTCTCGCTCAGGGTCATCTTATCGCTGCGGAATTTTTTGTTTCTGATAAGACTTGGCAGTGCAACTGAAGTTTCATTCCCTGCCTGATCCCGGGCGATTACTTTTATCGTTGTTCCACCATGCCTGGCATCCATGGGAAGAGAAAAATAACTGATAATACATGGTTTGTCTGAGATCGTCGTCGCGTATCCCGGGTAAAAATGATTTTCGCCCTTGACGCCGCTTGAGATAACCGGCTTTGATGTTCTGTAGAGGATCACGCATGTGCCGCCAGGATTAATATTGTTGGTGGAAGTAAGCAAAAATATTTGCGGCGGCGTAAAGTCGATATTGACCTGTATGGTCACGGTGGCCTCGTTCTTCCAAAGCGAGTTGTCCATAGCTGAAAGATTGAGCGTGGCCGGCCCTTCATGGAGCTTCATCGCTATAGGGTCTATAGTTACGCTTACGTTACTTTCTCTTGTTACTTGGTCTGTATAGTTTAGGGAGGAAATGACCTGTGCCTGATTATCCTGAACTATGGTGACAGTTGAATTGCGAAGGCCGCTCTTCCGGTCCGCAAATGCTATGTTAAGCGTCTTAGACCTTCCGATTGCCGTTAAGTCCTGATCCAGCTGGATGGCCGGCTTTTCCAATTCACCCCAGGAATTGAAAAACCAGAAGCCAAAGCCGGAAATCGATATGATTAAGAAGACTATTATGTGAGTTCTATAGGTTTTCATAAAATACCTCATGCGGTTATTGAGTCATGCCGGGCTGATTTATAATGATTTTTAAATCGCTTTGCAAGGTTAAAAGCACAATATTCCGACAAATGCCTGCATTACCTCTTGAAGTTGTCCGCGAGACTTGCTATATGTAAAGCCATAAGGGCCATGTGGTTTTTTGTGGCGTTCAAAGGTGATTTTGAGGAAGAAAAAAAATGCTAAAAGGTAAAAAAATCGTTCTTGGCATAACGGGAGGGATTGCTGCTTATAAATCCGCTGAGCTGACAAGGGAATTTGTAAAGAAGGGGGCCGTCGTCAGGGTAATCATGACAAAGAATGCAACCGAGTTTATAACCCCTCTGACCCTCCAGACTCTTTCCGGGCATCCCGTCTTTACGGAAATGTTCGCTCCCTTAACGGACTTCGATATGGCCCATATTTCCCTTGCAGAGTACGCGGATATTATCGTGATTGCGCCGGCNNACAGTTATGGCAACGAAAGCCCCGGTGCTCATCTGTCCCGCCATGAATGTGAACATGTATAATAATGCCGTCGTGAAAGAGAATATCAGCAGGCTCACAGCCATGGGCTATCTGTTCATGGTGCCCGGGTATGGCGAGCTGGCCTGCAAGGCCGAGGGCTATGGGAGGCTACCGGAGATACCGGATATTGTCGAAGAGGTGGAATCCATACTGACGCCTAAGGATCTGAGGGGAGAGAAAATACTCGTAACAGCAGGCCCCACCCGTGAACCCTTTGACCCGGTTAGATACATCACCAATTATTCCTCAGGAAAAATGGGATACGCATTGGCAATCGCTGCAAAGCGGAGGGGCGCACATGTTACACTGATAAGCGGCCCTACGGCGTTGCCCACGCCGCGGGATATGACATTCATTCCTGTCGCAAGCGCTGTCGATATGAGAGATGCCGTTATGGAGCATTTAGATAGTGCAACCGTTGTCATCAAAGCCGCCGCTGTGGCCGATTATCGCCCGTCGTCCCGTTCTGCCCGCAAGATTAAAAAAGGCGGTGACGGGCTTGATTTGCAACTGGAGCGGAATCCGGACATTATATTGGAAGTCGGCAGGAAGAAGGGCAATCGTATCCTCGTGGGTTTTGCCGTGGAGACGGAGAATCTCGTTGAAAATGCCAGGAACAAACTGAAGAAAAAAAATATGGATATTATTGTTGCCAACGATGTAACGAAGGAAGGTGCGGGATTCGGTTACGATACAAATATAATCAAGATCATCAGTGCTGACGGTAAAATTGAAAATGTACCGTTGATGGGCAAGATGGAGGTTGCGGACAGGATTCTTGACAAGGTTAAGAAGATTATAACGGGCAGGCAATCCGCTCCCAGGCGTCGCCCTGCCTTGCGGGACAAATAGTCTGATTATGGAAAGTATAAAAGAGAATCCGGCAGATGAACTCCTGGCGCTGGTTAGATCTCTAAAAGCTCAAATCCAGTCCGAGATTGATGCGGGGAAAACGCCGGCATACCTGTGTATGACGGGAGAGCCCGCGGCTCTTGACACATCCGCTGCTGAAAAATCGCAGGCTCAGAGCCGGACGTCACCCCGGAAAGAATTGACTCTCGGAGATGTGAAAAAAGAGCTCGGTGATTGTCAGAGATGTTCCCTCGGACGGGTCAGAACCAACATCGTCTTCGGTGAGGGGAACCCCAAGGCCGAGATCGTATTCGTTGGCGAGGCGCCGGGAGGAGATGAAGATATCCAGGGCAGACCCTTTGTCGGTCGCGCCGGGCAGCTTCTGACCAGGATTATCGCGGCCATGGGATTGAAGAGGGATGATGTCTATATATGTAATATCCTCAAGTGCCGTCCTCCCGGCAACCGCAATCCCAGGCCTGAGGAAATAGCTGCCTGCGAACCATTTCTTATCAGGCAGCTTGAGGCGATTAACCCGCGGGTAATCTGTGCTTTGGGAACGGTTGCCGCCCGCACCCTGCTTAAAACGGATGTACCCATAACGGTACTGCGGGGTAAGTTTCATTCATATCACGGGATACAATTGATGCCTACTTATCATCCGGCATATCTTCTGAGGAATGCGGGGGCAAAAAAGCAGGTGTGGGAAGATGTCCAGAAGATAATGAAGGCGCTGCCGCAGCAGGTTTCATAACGATTTACCATACAGCTCAAAGATTGAGAGGGGCAATCCATGACAAGAAATAAAATCAATATACCAATCCTGATTCTCGCGTTGCTTCTCATCGTGCCTATTCCCGGCCAATTATTTGCAGAAGAAAAAAAGCCCGTCTTTGATACCATCACTGTCCATGCCGCCATTACTCCGCCGATTGCCGAATATATTCTGCAAAGCATAGATGCGTCGGCGAAAGCCGGTTCCGACGGCCTGATCATTCTCCTGGATACGCCCGGCGGGTTGGACCTCGCCATGAGGGATATTGCGAAGGGCATCTTGAACTCAGCCATTCCTGTTGCGGTATACGTGCATCCTTCCGGAGCACGGGCCGCTTCCGCAGGAGTGATAATCACGATTTCAGCGCACGTCGCTGCCATGACTCCCGGCACGAATATCGGCGCTGCCCATCCGGTAGGACTGGGCATAGGCGGTACGGACAAGACCATGATGAAGAAGGTGGAAAATGATGCCGTCGCCTACGTCAGAGGTATCGCAGACAAGAGGGGGCGAAATGCGGAATGGGTGGAGAAATCTGTAAGACAGAGCGCATCTGTTACTGCCGAAGAGGCTCTCAAACTCAAGGTCATAGATTTTGTTGCTCCCGACCTGAACAGTCTGCTGGAACAGATGGACGGAAAAGAGGTGTCTCTATCGTCCGGGAAGAGGGTAATTAAGACAAAGTATGCCATCATCAATGAGAAAAAAATGGGTACACGACAGAGGGTTCTTGCGGCCATCAGCGATCCGAATATAGCATATATCCTCTTGCTGATCGGACTTGCAGGTCTTTATTTCGAGCTGGCCCATCCCGGTGTAATTCTTCCCGGAGTCATCGGCGGCATCTCGCTCATCATGGCCTTTTTTGCTCTGCAGACGCTGCCCGTCAATTATGCAGGGATTCTCCTTATTCTTTTCGGCATCATTCTATTTATCGCAGAGATAAAAGTTATCAGCCATGGCCTGTTGACGGTGGGAGGGATTATCTCTCTTGTCCTGGGTTCACTATTGCTCTTTGAATCGCCTGATCCTGCCCTCAGGGTATCGTGGAGTGTCATGATTCCCGTGCTGACCGTCATCTGCCTGTTTTTTGCGGGTGTAATTGCCCTCGTCCTGAAGGCCCAGATGAGAAAGAGACTTACTGGAAAAGAAGGTATGATAGGTGAGGAAGGGAAGGCTGTAACGGATATTCATGAAGATGGAAAGGTCTATATTAAAGGTGCATACTGGAATGCATCAAGCGACAAACGTGTGGAAAGAGACAGGGCGGTAAGGGTCGTAAAGATCGAAGGTCTAAAAATCAAGGTTGAAGAAATCGAAAATAAACAGGGAGGGTGATTATGTTTTCTATTATTCCATATATTGTATTAGTAGTACTAGTGGTTATGTTTCTGGCGTCAGCCATCAGAATACTCAATGAGTATGAAAGAGGCGTGATTTTCCGCCTGGGGAGGGTAATTGACACCAAAGGCCCAGGTCTTATTATCCTGATACCCGTTGTGGACAGGATGGTCAAGGTGGATATGCGCACCATTACCATGGATGTCCCCCCGCAGGACGTGATCACACGGGACAACATATCAATCAAGGTGAACGCCGTCGTTTATTTCAAGGTCATGGAAGCGAACGACGCCGTGATTAACGTGGAGAATTACCTCTATGCCACCTCCCAGCTCGCCCAGACTACCCTACGGAGCGTCTGCGGCCAGGTGGAGCTCGACGAACTCCTCTCGCAGCGCGAGAAGATCAACCTCCAGATCCAGGAGATCCTGGATCGGAGCACCGAACCTTGGGGAATCAAGGTTTCTCACGTCGAGGTCAAGCAGATCGATCTGCCTGAGGAGATGAAGCGGGCCATTGCCAAACAAGCCGAAGCGGAGAGAGAACGTCGGGCAAAGGTCATAAGTGCGGAAGGCGAGTTCCAGGCCGCTCAGAAGCTGATCGAAGCTGCCGCCCTTATGGAAACGCAGCCGATGTCCTTACAGCTCCGGTACCTGCAGACCTTGAATCAGATTGCAGCTGAGAACAGCTCTACAATACTCTTTCCCATTCCCATCGATCTGATAAAACCATTTTTAAGTCTTGCAGAGAAGGCGAAATAATTTTCCTCAGAAGGAGTTGGGTGTAAATGGAGGCAAGGGGGAAAAGGCATATCCTGACAGGCGGCATGATTCTCATTACACTCGGAGTTCTCATTATCCTGAGCAATATGGATATCTATGGGTTCGATAGGAGCTGGCCTATACTGCTGATCGTAATTGCAGCGGGTACGCTGATGCAGCGCGTCAAGGACATCGGGGGGTGGTTTATAGGTGTTGCCGGGGTGATTTTCCTGCTGGTAAAAAACTGGGGGTATGATCTTCATGTAACTGCGAGATACCTCCTCCCCGTGCTCCTGATCCTTTACGGTATCAATGTTCTGATAAAGCATTATAAGAAAAAGCAGCAGTCATGAATGCAGGCGTAAAGAAACCCAGAATGCTGGTCCTGTGTGACTTTGATGGAACCGTCTCCACAGTAGATATGGGGTATGAACTCCTGAACCGCTTTACAGATAAGGGCTGGGAAGAGGTAGACCGCGCTTACTGCGCGGGNNGATCCGCATTTTCTTCAGTTCTATCGGTTCTGCCAGAGCAATGGAGTCGATGTCAAGATCGTGTCCGATGGCCTCGATTTTTATATAGACGCGATACTGAAAAAAAACAACCTCCAGGATATTGAATTTTTTTCCAATGTGACAGTATTTCAGGATGGTAATAAGCTCTCAATAGAGTTTCCCCGGATGAACGACCTATGTGAGAAATGCGGTACCTGCAAAAAGGATGTCCTCAGAGAGCACCGGTCAAACTATGACCGGGTAATCTATGTGGGTAATGGATATTCCGATGTGTGTCCTGCGAAGGACGCAGACCTCGTCTTTGCGAAGGAAGTCCTGTATGAGAGATGCAGGCAGGATGGCACGGCGTGCGTGCATTATGAAAACTTCAGGGATATTCTGGTTTTTTTGGATAAGACCGTCTGTTTAGATGGGTAAAGCAAGACGGTGCGGCAACAGGATTGCGCATGAAAAAAAGACTTCCTCAAGCATCCTCGGAAGTCTTTTTTGTATATTATTTTCGTTGCGGTCTATTTGAGCAATTTAAAGAGATTTTCTGTAACCTCCTTGACGCCGGCTACAGTATCCACCTGAATGACC
>PLLV01000130.1:0-5253 GCA_003142295.1 Syntrophaceae bacterium | reverse complement strand
TTGGCTGTATCCCTGTCGAGGATAAGCTCAACAACGTAATCCAGTTTTATCTTTTCTTTCTGGAGGGCGTCCCAGAAGGCCACAGCCTGCGTCTTGTTTCGCGGGAACCCGTCTAACAGCCATCCTTTTTCACAGTCCTTTTCTTTAAGACGGCTGAGAATCATTGGAATGGTAATTCCATCGGGAACCAGTTCGCCCTTGTCGATATATGACTTTGCCTCTTTTCCCAATGCCGTGCCTTTCGAGATGTTGTCCCTGAAAATTACCCCTGTCTCTACCTGGGGTATTCCAAATCTGTCGCTCAGAACCGCGCCGAACGTGCCCTTACCGCTGCCATTTGGTCCAAACATAAGAATATTCATTGTCTTCGTCTCTTTCTAAAAAAGTATTTTTTGCAGCTATCGAAAACCTGCGGCTTTGTCATTTCGGGTATAAATATAGGTAACGTGTTGGTAATTAGTTACCATTTTTAAAATTAATGTACCAAGCAAAGTAGTTCTGCCTATGGTTTTTTGACAAGCCTCGATGCTTTCTGTAAATTTCTTTTAGTCTAGAAAAATAACCTTCAAGTTTATTCGTAGTTGCTGCGATGCATTTGTTATCAAGATAATGAAACATATTCGGCAAAGCATGCAAAACTAAGCTTCTCGTCCTTTGTAAATCACCATACACCTTATGGGTTGATGGAAGAGCTTGCACAAGTCGACCATATTGCTTTTCCCATTTCTCAAAATCTTTAATGAATATATCTCTCCTTTTTATGTCCTTAACTTCAGGTACCGTTAACAGTACTCTTCTTAAATCTTTTGACGCTTGAATCTTTGGATATCTCCTCAGCCATGATAATCCTTGTCTCAGTATATGTGCTATGCACCTCTGAATAATTATATCCGGCCAAACAGCTTTCAATGCTCGAATTACACTCGTGTTGCCATCGATTGTAATTGCCTCCGGATTAAGATCATCATCTTTCATCTCTTTAAATATTTGGTGTGCAGATTCATAACTCTCTCGATGATGATATTTATGTGCAATGATCTTGTTTGTTGCATTATCCATTAAAATCATCAGACAGCTTTCATGCTTGAAATATGTGCCATCAAACTGCAAATATTTAATCACACGTAAATCAAAAGCACGTTTAGCCGGAGTCCTTTCCAACCAATACTTCTTTATTTGGTTTATTTTCCAGACCCCGTGACTGCTTATAGAAACTAATTGCCTAACCGAATATCCTTCCGTCACCCATAATAAAAAACTCTTCTTTTCTCTATGACGCTTGTTCTTGTGATTATGAAATGTATATGTGTAATTACATCCCTTGCATCTAAACCTCTGATAACCGCTTAATGTCTTGCCATAAAATATGACATTAAAAGAACCGCATCTTAAACAACTTTTTTTTCATAATATTGAACCAGTTTAATATTATTTTTTAGGCTCAATGATANNGGAAGACCGCATGGTATCCCTGTCTGTCATTTCGACCATTCCTCTGTGTCATTTCGACCCCCTCGGTTTACTCGGGGTAAACTCCGGGAGAAATCTTAGATGACTTCAGGCTTAGTTTTTCAAAGCTAGCATTATCGGATGCACGCTTATATTAAATTACGTCTTTTTTTACAACAAAAATTATTGCTGATTCTTGATTGAAGTGGCGACCTGCCACAGGAGATCAGTGGGATCAGGCCGTGCTGCAGGATGTTGCCGCACAGGATGAGCAGCCTGCCGACGATGTATTGCCGATCTTTCCGCCGAATTTAGACATCAACCGCTCTGCCTTCTTTGATTTACACGAGGGGCAGGCTACGGCTGGTTTATCGCTGCCGGACAGGAATAAAACCTCAAAGGTATTGCTGCATTTTTTGCATTTGAATTCGTAAATGGGCATGTCTTCCTCTTTTCGTAAAGGCCTTTCACTGTACAAATTTTAGACATTGAGCGCCTAAATGTCAAGTGCATTCAAATGCGTTCTTTCATCGCCATTCCCGCCCCCGATAACAGCATCCGAGGGCAGGCTCCGGCGGGAATCCAGAATTTATATTGTGGACATTGTTCCGACAGTATCCATTTTTTCTTATTCTTCATACATTAAATATTTTTTTGAATATAGATGGGTGCTACCCTTAAAAGGAATTGGCAAACGTCACTCAACTTGCTTCCCTGATTGTACCTGATAGATAGGGTTGAACGGCCGCTTAACTTCTTCCTGTAAGTCTTGCTCATCTAATGTTTCCTTTCATAGTAGCTTTCCGGTGTAAATCATAATAATCAAAAACACGTTTGTTATGGTAGCGACTAAAATTCCTGAACCGATCGTGAAATCCCGCTTCTAAAAAAGGCGGGGAGTTGTGTTTATATCTTTAAGAGAAGGTGTGAACTCTTAAAAATATTGGTTAAAATACTTCTTCCTGTTATCAGTAAAGCATCAATCTCCTCAAATATGCTTTATTTCAAACAGTTATAAATGATGTTATTCCCTCTATGAGTATGATATGGAGGGCAAGGTTTGTGAGGGGCTGGAGCCAACGGATACATGGTTGAGATAATGTGGCACCGCCGGGAAACTAGGCGGCAACCGGAGAAAACAAATATCAACCTGTATATCGAGAGAAACAGGTTTACTCGACTCAAACCTTCCGCTCAAGAAAGCTAAGAGGTGGGCGGAAGTATTTCCAAAGGATTGCGAGAAGGCATTTGCAACTGGGGCTAAGCTCGTCAAATAAATATAAACCTAAGCAGAGGAAGAGATTATGTCCACTTATCGAATTATTCTCTTATCATCTATCGTGATTATGCTTTGTTCGTGCACGGCGACACCGCAGTTGCATATCAAGAGCGCTGAGATGTCAATGGCGTTACAGCAATCAGCACCAAAAATCGAGTCCGTTGCTTTTTCACCAGACGGGAAATATGTCCTTTCTGGCGGGATTGATGGGACTGCCACATTATGGGATATATCGTCCGGAAGTTTAGTAAGAAAATTCATTGCACCCAAAGATGCCCCAGATGAAGGTCTAAAAGTAGCCTTTTCATCTGATGGGTTATATGGAATAGCCGGTGGTGGAAACGGTCTGAAGATCTGGGATTTGTCGACAGGGAGGGAAACAAGAACAATCGGAGCCCCCAGGAGAGTGCGTTTCATGGCCGTTGCTTCTGATAACCGATCTGTACTAACAGGTGGGTGGCAGAGTGGAAATTTTATGCCACTACCAGCGCACATGATATTATGGGACATGAATACTGGGAATAAAATACAGGAATTTAAAGGCCCCTGGTTGCATGGTTTCAACGAACTTGGACCAAATGCAGTGGCGATCTCCCCGGATGCAAGGTATGCATTATGCACTCAACAGCGATCCAGATTGACCTTATGGGACATTGCATCAGGAAGAGAGATTCGCACTATCAAAGTGGCCGGTATTTCTTCGAACCTCATTAGAGCCATAGGATTTTCACCAGACGGGAAATATGCCCTGTCCGGAGGTATTGATGGCGAATTAAGGCTGTGGAATATTCCTTCGCTTGACCTCATAAAAACATTCAAAGCGCATGAATGGGGCAGGGCCGGTATCAGTTCGGTAATCTTTTCTCCGGAGGGTAGATATGCCTTGTCTGGAGGAGCATCCGATGGCTTTATTAAAGTGTGGGATCTTTTAAAGGGTGTTGAAGTCAGATCTATAGATGCACACTCTGGTACAAACAAGGTTTGGTCATTAGCACTTTCCCCTAATGGCAAATTCATTCTTTCCGGCGGTGATGCTTCCACTAGATTATGGGATTTTTCGACTTCTGAGGAACTTGCCACAATGGTAAGTTTTGAAAATGGCGAGTGGGTGGTGATAACATCGAACGGCTACTACAACTCATCCGAGAAGGGTGCACAATATCTTAATGTTACCTTCGAAGGGAAAAGCTATACGGTTGACCAGTTCTATGATGTGTTTTACCGTCCTGATATCGTAGCAGCCAAATTGAGGGGTGAAGACATAAAAAACCTCGTCACCATCACCATGAAAGATGCCATTAAGAACCCTCCTCCACTGGTCGAGTATATTTCGCACACGTCAGGTAACGATCAGAAGAAAGCCAAAGCCTGTTATCGTGTAAAGAGCACTGGTGGAGGAATCGGTGAGGTCAGGCTCTTCCATAACGGTAAACTCATACAATCTGATGGCTATTACCGGGAGGTGGCCAAAACTTCGGCCGAGAAGACTCAACTGTCCTCGCTAAACAGCAGGTCAATCTATGCTGACATGAGGAGCCTTAACATCAAGGGCAAAACCGACGCTGCGCTTATGGTCAGTAAATCTAAGGGAGACCTCTTTGAAGACTGCAAAGAGATAGACGCTATTGCCGGCGAAAACGAAGTGAGTGTCTCCGCCTTTAACGGCAACAATACAGTACAGAGCAACATGAAGACGATCACCTTTCATTCGAGTGTTAAGGTCGAAGATCCTCATCTTTATATTCTTTCCATCGGTATAGACCAGTACACAGACAGTAACGTCAACCTGAAATATGCCGTAAAGGATGCAAAAGACCTGGAAGAAAAACTCAAAGTTCAGTCAGCCACATTATATAAACCAGAGAACATACACTATTTACTCTTGACCGACAGGGAAGCAACCAAGACAAACATGGTCAACCGGGTTAATGAACTTTCAAATACAATCAAACCCCAGGATAGTTTCATCCTTTTCGTGGCAGGTCACGGAGTGCTGTTACAGAACCAGTACTACATGCTCACCCATGACTATGACGGCATGGTGAACGATATTAGTATGATTAGCTCCAATGAGATTGTCGAAATGTCCAAAAAGATTAAATCCCTGAGCCAATTATTCATCTTTGACACCTGCCATGCAGGCGGAGTGGACTATATCATCAGCGGCCTTTACGATGCCCGGATGTCGGTATTAGCCAAAAAGATGGGGCTTCATATTTATGCATCGGCCAATGACAAACAGGCGGCGATGGACGGGTATAAGGGAAATGGACTTTTTACCTATACCCTTTTGGATGGTTTGAACAACAATAAAGAAGCCGATAAGAATAAGGATGGGCAGGTAACCGTTGTTGGCCTTGGTGACTATTCAAAGAAAATGACCACAGAAATATCAAAGGAAATCGGTAACAGCCAAACACCGCTGATAATCAATTTTGGGAAAGACAGTCCTGTTTATAAGTTGCAGTGAACGTTTCTATTAAAATCATTAAACCGAGTAATATCGAAATGGATAGGAATTATTT
>PLLV01000123.1:39767-56026 GCA_003142295.1 Syntrophaceae bacterium | reverse complement strand
TCAACAACGCCTTCAATCTCTCTGTCGCCAATGGAGGGTCTGGATAGGGGCAAGAAATCTTGTCTGACTTTCATATCCAATCATTCACTCATCTTTAAGATGCAGGAGGCTATAATAACCATTATCCCACAGAACACGCAAAAAGGCTGTCTTTTTTTTCAGCTTTTCCACATTTTCGCGTTCCGTCACGCAATAGATATCCTTCTTTTCATGATAAAGACTAAAGAACATATCAGAAGTGAGAAAATAACGATTCTTTTCTTCCAGAGACAGCTTCTCTACTCCCGGTCTCAATTCGCCAATATCATCGACTACGGGCGTTCTCTTCTTGCTATAAAAATCTATACCGTAAAGTGACATACCGTACTGATAGAGTTCCTCATTGGCGGGAACGTAGTCTTTTATGATCCTGGCAATGGGATATGCCGACTTATATGGCGTCAAAAATTGGGACATAGGGAATATCAGGGAACTCATAAAAAGAAACGAGATCACATAAATAGTTATGAACCAGCCGCTCCGCCATTTTCTTCCGATGATCTCAGGCAGAAATGTAATCGCAATCTGCACCAAGATAGGGAAGATCACCAACGGCCACCACGTATGGAAAGGTATCTCGTGGTTCTTAAGAAAAGGCGGCGCGAGGAGGACGGCGATGAACAGGAGAGATTGCAGGATAACGGGCAGACGACACAGACTTCCTGCCCCTTTGCTGTGATCGAAATTATCACCCTGGTCATCATATGATCTAAAAATGTGTCCCATAAAAACCGCGATGGGCAAGAAAACTGGGGCGATATAGGGGATAAGCTTGGATAAGGAAATGGAAAAGAATAGAAATATGAAGCCCGTCCATGTAAGCAAGAACAACTTTTCCGTTGAGGCAAAAAGAGAAACTAATTTTGCCCCGCCTTCTTTAACGGCCTTGAAGAGAAAAGCACACCAGGGCATTGTACCCGCGATGATGATAGGAACGTAAAAATAGATAGGCTCGTTTCTGGAGTGCATGGTCGTGGTATATCTGAGGAAATGTTCCTGTACGAAAAAAAACCACAGGAAGTCTTTATTTGCTCTTTGCACAAGAAATAACCAGGGCCCGGCGACAGCCAAAAAGATTATGATGCCTGCCGGTGAGAACAATCTTGATATCTCACGCCACCTTCCGGCCAATAAGAGCCACATTATGACGATGGCAGAAGGAAAGACTATCCCGATCAAACCTTTTGTAAGAAAGGCCAAGGCACAGAAAAGATAAAAGAGATAGATATTTTTCTTTCCGTACTCGCCATCTGAAAAGTATCTGTAGCCAAACCATGTAGCAACAGAGACAAAGAATGCCAGCGGCATATCCAGGACATTAAGCCGTCCGATAGCAAAATGAAATAAGGACGTCGTCAAAACCGCAGCCGCATAAAACCCCGTTTTTTCGCCGTGAAAAAAAGTCCCCATTCTATAAACGAGGAGGATACACCCCCACGCACAAAGCGCTGAAAACAGCCTTGATGAGAATTCATTCTCCCCGAAGATCTTAAATGACAGGGCCGTCGCCCAGTAGCACAAAGGCGGCTTTTCAAGGTAGACGGTTCCCTTTAAATGCGGTGTCACGTAATCTCCGGAATGATTCATTTCACTGGGGATAGCGCTGTAACGCCCCTCATCCGGCTCCATTAAGGGCACAACCGCAAGGAGGGCTAAATAAATAATGAATGGCAGGAAGAAAAAAATGATTTTTTTATTTTTAGTCCAATCCATAAGCTATCAGATACTTTCCTGTTTCGGATTGAATTTAGTAATTTAAGGTTCTCCCTATTGTCAAGACAAAAAATTGAATATATTCGAAAGACGTGGCCTGATAAGGCCGCACATATTTAAGTTAGACTGTGCTTTTCGGCTATGAGGGTAATTGTGATGGCGACGATCAATTCTTATGTTCCCCGTTTGTTCTGATAGCCTGATGTATCTCTCACCATGGATGATCAGCCATCATGCAATATGCTTGATTGCCTCTTTACGATTGACACGCAAGCATATTTCCCCTATGTTGATTCCACGGAGAGGACATTACTCTAATGACGGTGTTTTTTCAATGGTCTCACAAAAATGGTCATAATTGATACGCACATCCATTTCTCCAGGATTGCCTGTTTCCAGGAAGCCGCTCTCCAGGAATCGGGTTGCGATTATTCATTGGCCGGTCTTCAGGAAGAATTGGCCCGCAATAATATCCGGGCAGCGATCCCCTCATTGTGAATGAATTCCGTCACGCCCTTATGTATGCAATGAGTTGGGATAAAATCCTTTTCGGAAGTGACTGGCCCCTCGCTTCCATGACTGCGTATCTTGATTTAGTCGGGAGGATTGTACCGGGAAAATATCTGGAGAAGGTTTTGGGGGGAAATGCCTTTAATATTTTTACCAGAATACCGAACAAATAAGAAGGATAGGGGTTCATAAAATGGATTTAAAGAGGTCTCACATAACTTGTCACCTAATCTCCTTGGCTCTGGCGTCTATTTTTTCCTTGTCCCTGATCATTTCTCCCTCATGGTCATACGCAGACTGGACACCTCTTATTGAGCGCCTCGTAGCCGACAATTTCGACGAGCAGGTCATAAGAAAAATATTTGACCGCCCAGGCGTAAATTTTGATCCCGGCGCTATGTCATGCAAGCTGAAGGAACTCATAAACAAGCGATACAAGAAACATGATGCTGTTTCTGCCCGCAAAGTCAGGGCCGCATACGCCCGCTTCTTAAGACCGGAAGTGATTGCCGAGGCGCAATCCTATTTACAGAGAAACAGAGAGACTCTGCAGGGAATAACGGAGAACTACTGTGTTCCCAAAGAAATTGTCGTATCAATACTGCTTGTAGAAACCGAGCTCGGTCAGTATTTGGGTGATCGGGGTGCCTTCAATACGCTGGCAAGTATGGCTTTGAGCTACGATCTGGAGACTATCCGTCCCTATCTTGCGCCTGACCTGCTTACCCGGAGGAATGAGGATTTTGCAAAGAAGCGCTGCCGCCAGAAGGCTGATTGGGCTTACGAAGAACTCAAGGCCTTGATTAGATATGCCTTGGATAATGGCATTGACCCTCTAAGTATTCCGGGTTCCATTTACGGCGCAATCGGGATTTGCCAGTTTATGCCGACAAAGATCTCCGTTTATGGAGTCGATGCCGATAAAGACGGTCGCGTTAACCTCTTTTCGGAGCAGGATGCACTTTACAGTATGGCAAACTATCTCCGCTCTCACGGTTGGCGCTGTGACATGAGCGCGAAAAGGCAGTACCGGGTAATCCTCGCTTACAACCACAGTAAAATCTATGCCGATACCGTACTGAATGTGGCTAAGAAACTGAAGGAGTAAGGTTGAAGAGGCTCAGCCGCGGACGGAAATGATAGGTATCATGCCAATGGATATTTTAGATTAACTCATAGGGTCTCCCCAGAGGGAGAAAAAAGTTGAAATTGGTTTTAGTAAAAAGTGTCACGAGTTCTCTTATGCCCTGAGGGTCTCAGGTATTTTTAAGGGGACATCTACGGGTTTTATATACTTGGTAATAATATTAGAGGTATTTTTGACGTTCAGTTTTTCGAACAAAAAGGAAAACTGGTTTTCCAGCTCTGCACCGATGGCTTGCAATGCCTCTTTCGGGAGATTCCAAAGTTCTTTCTTAAAGGGACCAAACCCCTTCTTTCGTGTTTTATAGATAAACTGCTCTTCGGTATCTGTATCTTTCTTTTCGCTTATCATTTTATTTTTTATGTATTGATATATCTGGTCCTTCAGAGCTGCCGGGAAGTGTTTGCTTTCGTAAATCATATTTTGAAATCCCGTGGCCAGATGGATTTCGGCTGTACCCGTTTTGGGAAATTTGTCGAAAGCCTCATTGGGGAGCGTCGATGCCCCGTGTTGAACTGCACCGGAAAGACCAAACTCAACTCTTGCAGCCTCGGATAATTTTTCCAGGGCATTGAAGTCCAGCTTGACTTTAGCGATAGTCCCATCAGGCAGAGGAACGCCTCCATGGGTAGTACCTGACTGTACACTGATCTTGCTGATGCCTATCATATCGTCACCACTCTTCTTGAGGTCATCCAGATAGCCGGCCATATAGGCCCGCAATTCTTCAACAGTGCTGTTTTTCCCTCCAACTTCACCGATTTCACCGCCCACAGAAATGGTCATGCCGGCCGGTTCCAGATCCCGGATCATGGTGGTCAGCTCTGCCGCAAGAGAGTAATTCGTTTCCTGCTGTTCTTCCACTGTCGGTTTTGATAGATCCACAAGCGTTGACGTATCGATATCGATATTGTAGAACCCCGCCTCGATGGCTTCCCAGATCAGGTCTTTAACTGCTTGCACTTCCTTAGACGGATCGGATGCAAATTTTTTCGCACTTACCTGGAAATGATCTCCCTGCAGAAAGAGGGGTCCCCCGCATCCCACCTTGATTGCCGCGGCTGTTACCGCACAGGTATACTCTTCAGGACGCTGAGAGGTGTAGTCAATTTCAGAACGGGCAATTTCAAAGATCACGGGGCCGACATCGCCCTTCATAGCAGCGCGCATGACAGACTGGGCAACATCGTAAGTGAGGGCCCGGATATTGATGGCCGGCACTGTAAAGCCAGATACCTCCTTACGCCCCATTGCCTCATAAAGAGGGCGGATCGATGTGGAAAGAATACCCAGGGCTACTCCGGTCCTTCGTATCAGCCACCTTGCTGCTTTTCTGGTCTCCTCGTCGCTGCTGAATACGGCCGTAAATACAAGATGGTCAATGAGTGAACTCCGGAGCTTCTTCTTATCCAGCACCTTGACATCACCGTCCGAAATTTTCAGAATCCCTCCCAAACCTTTTTTCAATTGATCCACGGTTTCATAGGTCGTTGCCATAGCTTTTGCCCTCCCCATCAGCCATTAGCAAGAAATTCATTCGCCTTTTCCACCTCAAAGCGGCTCCCGATGTAGATCGGACAACGCTGATTGAGTTCCGTTACCTTGATGGACAGGATATCCTGTTTGCCGTTCGTAGCCATGCCGCCGGCCTGTTCAATGATGAATGCCATGGGCTGAAGCTCAAATAGAAGTCTCAATTTCCCATTGGGACTTTTCTTGAGTGCAGGGTAGGTAAAGATGCCCCCTCTTTTGATCAACACCTGATTGATATCCGGCACAAACCCGCCACTGTAGCGGAGTTTATAGCCTTCCTTCTCCAGAAATTCTATGTACTTTAGGTGCGCCGGGGTCCATTCTTTTCTCAGTCCTCCCAGGCTGTATATGTCTCCCCGTTCCTTTAAGGTTATGTTTTCCTCAGAAAGGACGTATTCCCCTTCCCTATTCAATACGAATTCATGGGTTCCCTTTCCCGCAGAATAGACCATCGTGATCAGTGGGCCATACGTGATATACACAGCCGCTGCCAATGTCTTTTTCCCTTCAGCTAAGATGGACTCCTTATGAATGCCGATGATCGTTCCTATGGACAGATTGGTATCCACCAAAGAAGAACCGTCCAGCGGGTCTGCGGTAATAAAATATTTCTCATCACCTTTTCCGATCTGTATGACAGCGTCCCTTTCCTCCGAGGCATACTCCCGGACAAATCCCGAATACTCCAGTTGGTTCTTAAGAATTTCGTCGGCGCTTCTATCCAGAGTCAGTTGCTCTTCGCCATAAATATTCTTGAATCCGGCGAGCTTCCGGTGTGATTCATGAATTTTGGCGGATATGTATTTCCCCATGACTGCGATCTGCCATATAAGCCTGCGCAGATCCATTTCCACACTCGCCTTCCACATATGTCTGCGCAGATCCACAGTAAATTTCGTATAATCCGAAATGCCCTCTCCCATGATCGTCCATCCTTCTAATATTTTTGTTTTTTGTAACAATTAATTATTAACTTGACAAGTACATTTTTGTCCTCAGCTGTCCAATATTTGAGATGAAACAAATTGTAACTCTTAACCGGATATGTTAGTAAGCTTAAAAGATTATGTGAGGAGATGATCCATGCTTACAAAAGAAGATGCGATTGCATTGCTCTGTAAATACATCAAGAATGAGAGGATGTTATACCATTGCTACGCCACAGAGGCTGTCATGAGGGCATTGGCGCGCCGGTTGGGAAAAGATGAGGAGAAATGGGGAATTGCAGGACTGCTCCATGATCTGGATTTGGAGCTGATTGACGGCAATCTGACAGTCCATACGCATGAAACCGCTAAGATCCTCGATGGGATAGGTGTCGATCCTGAGATTATTGATGCCATTAAGATGCACAATGAAGATGCCTGGGGTATGAAGAGGAATACAGTATTCCATCACGCTCTGGCTGCAGGCGAGACCATCACCGGCATGATCGCCGCTACGGCCCTCGTTTATCCCGATAAAAAACTGGCAAGTGTGAAGGCAAAATCAGTTACCAAGAGAATGAAGGAAAAGGCTTTTGCGGCATCCGTCAATCGGGATACGATAATGGAATGTGAAAAACTCGGCATTCCATTGGATGAATTTGCTGAGATTTGTCTTCAGGCAATGAAAGAAATCAATGACCAGTTGGGATTATAATCAAACTATCCGCACGGGAGGACAAAACAATGGGAAAGTCATACAGAGTCGCCGTTGTTCCGGGTGATGGAACAGGACCCGAGGTAATCGCAGAAGGATTGAAGGTCCTCAAGGCTGCGTCCGCAAAGTATGGTTTCAAACTGGACCTGTCCCATTATGATTTGGGCGGCGAGCGATATAAGCGCACAGGTGAGGTATTGAGCGATGAAACCGTTGAAGAGCTGAGGAAATGTGATGCAATCTATCTGGGCGCCATCGGCCATCCCGATGTAAAAGCGGGCATCCTGGAGAAGGGCATCCTCCTTAAGCTTCGCTTCAGCCTGGATCAATACATAAATCTGAGGCCTGTCAAGCTCTACGCCGGCGTCGATACGCCTCTGAAAGACAAGAAACCGGAGGATATAGATTTCGTTGTAGTCAGGGAAAACAGCGAAGGCCTTTATGCAGGTGCGGGCGGCTTCCTGAAGAAAGGCACGGCAGACGAGATTGCGACTCAGGAATCCATCAACACGCGCAAGGGAGTGGAACGATGCGTGAGATTCGCCTTTGAATGCTGCCGCAAACGCAACAAAGCAAGGAAGCTGACGCTATGCGGAAAGACTAATGTGCTGACTTATGCCTTCGACCTGTGGGAAAGAACATTCTACGAAGTAGCCAAAGAATATCCCGATATAAAAACCGAATACGCCCATGTGGATGCGACCTGTATGTGGATGGTGAAGAATCCCGAGTGGTTCGACGTGATCGTGACGGACAACATGTTTGGCGACATCATCACCGATCTGGGAGCAATGATCCAGGGAGGCATGGGAATAGCTGCGGGCGGCAACATAAATCCACAGGGCGTTTCCATGTTTGAACCCATAGGCGGTTCAGCGCCCAAATATACCGGGCTGAATGTGGTCAATCCGCTCGCCGCCATCATGGCCGGGCAGATGATGCTCGAGATATTGGGAGAAGATAATGCGGCGGCGGCTGTGGAAAAGGCCGTCATGAAGATTGTTGCAGAGAAGATCAAAAGCCTCTCCGCCGGGCAGATGGGTTATTCAACGAGCGAAGTAGGCAGCCTTGTGGCCGGTTTGATTTAGGCGCTGGAAAAAATTTTGAGCTTTACATCATGCCGTACTTTTTCAGTTTCAGGTGCAGCGTCCGCCGGGTGATGCCAAGCCGTCTGGCTGCTTCGCTTTTGTTTCCGCTGGCCGTTTCCAGTGCCTTCAGGATCGTTTCCTTTTCTACCGATTCCAGAGACGGCTCTGCGGCTCCGATCTGCTGAACCGGCATTTCTTTCTCTTGCGGCTCTGCCCGGAAGACGAGGACGAATTCCTCTTCACCGAGGTATTCCGAGCGGGAAAGCACGACCCCCCGTTCAATGGCATTCATGAGTTCCCGGACGTTACCCGGCCAATTGTACTTCAGGAGCCGATCCATGGCCTGAGGGGTGAATCCCTTGATGCTTTTGTGATTCTTCTTAGCAAACAAGGTGAGAAAGTGCCGAGCAATAAGGGGTATATCTTCCCTCCGTTCCCTCAGCGGCGGAACGTTGAGCGTCACCACATTCAGACGGTAATAAAGATCATCGCGGAAACGTCTGGCCTCAATTTCGCGCATCAGATCCTTGTTGGTGGCAGCGATAACCCGTACATCCACCTTAATGACATCATCTCCACCCACGCGGGTGATTTCCCTTTCCTGCAAAACGCGTAATAACTTGACCTGCATGGCCGGAGACATTTCGCTGACTTCATCCAGGAAGAGAGTCCCTCCTTCGGCCTGACGAAATTTTCCTTCCTTGCGTTTGTCGGCACCGGTAAAGGCGCCTTTTTCATGGCCGAAAAGCTCTGATTCGAGAAGTGTTTCCGTAATCGCAGCGCAATTGATTTTCACGAAAGGGCCGTTTTTCCGGAGGCTGTTGAAATGGATGGCTCCTGCAATCATTTCTTTTCCTGTTCCGGACTCGCCGGTAATCAGAACGGTTGCCTCAGAGGGCGCAACCTGGACCATGGTTTCGATGAGTCTCGTCATGGCCGGACTGTGCCCGATCAGGGTTTTACTGTCAAATTTGGTGGCAAGACTCTCCCGGAGGTAGCGGTTTTCCTCTTTTAAACGGCTGTGTTCCATAGCTCGTTCGATGGTAAGTTTCAGTTCGTCAAAATCAAGAGGCTTGGTAAGATAATCGTAGGCTCCTTCTTTGATTGCCTTCACCGCCGTTTCCACCGAGGCATACGCAGTCATGATAATGACAGGGATAGCGGGATTGAACCTCTTTATTTCCGCAAGGGCCTCTAACCCGGACACTTTGAGCATACGAATGTCCATGAGAATCAGATCGAAAGGTTTCTGAGAAGCTGCTTCGATGGCTTTTCCACCGTCATCGGCTTCGACAACTTCATATCCCCAGCCGCCAAGCAGCGTCCTTAACATTGTCCGATGGGCAAGATCGTCATCTACCACCAAGATAGTATTTTTTGCTTTCATATCCCTTACTCTCTCATAGCCTGATTTCCCGATGTTTGCATCGAAAGTCAATAATATTTATGTATAATGTCATTTCGAGGAGTAAAACGACGAGAAATCTTGTCGTTTTGTCATTGCCCAAATGTGAGGAATCTTTAAGATCCCTCCCGTCGGTCGGGACAAGGATTTCTCCCGTTGGTCGAAATGACAAATTTGAAATTCCTCCGTTGGTTCATATTTCCTGCTTTGAAAAAATGTATGACTCGTTGATTCAAGGCAGAGACTCGAACCAACAAATAGGTTATGCGCGCGCCTCGGAAGCCGGGCCGACGGGTAGAAAGATTGACACTGTGGTTCCCTTCTCAGGTTCACTTGTCACCCTGATCTCACCATCATGGGCTTCCATTATCTTATAGACAATAGCCAGCCCGAGACCAGTTCCTGAAGACCTGGTCGTAAAGTATGGATCAAAGATGCGGGCAATATCCTTTTCATCGATCCCTTTTCCTGTGTCGGATACATCGATCCTGATTATGCGGTTCTCGTGCAGTAAGACTGCTACCGTAAGCGTGCCGCCTTTGTCCATTGCTTCCATGGCATTCAAATATAGATTAAGCAGCACCTGTTTGATTTTATCTGAATCTATGAGGATATTCCCGATATGCAGCGGCAAATCTGTTCGAACGGTGATCTCTTTCGCCTTTGCCTGGCCTTCGATCATTTTCAGGGTATGTTTTATTATCTCCTGGATGGAAGTCCAATGCCTCTTCATCTCCATCGGTCTTGCAAATTCAAGGAGCTGGCCGATAACACGGTTTAGCCTTTCGACCTCCTGAACCATGATGTCTGCGGTTTTCTGATCCTCAGGGTTATCCCGGTAACGCTCTTTGAAAAACGTGGCGAAACCTTTGATGGAACTCAGGGGATTCCTTATTTCATGGGCAATCCCGGCTGCCAGACTGCCCACTGATGCGAGGCGTTGACTTCGTTCCATTTCTTTCTTCAGATGCTGCACCTCGGTGATGTCCCTGAAAAGTATTACATAGCCAAAAGAATTGCCGTTATCTTCCTCCAAAGCTGTTGCAATCACTTCGAGGGAAATTGTTCTGCCATCTTTGAGAGGGCAATCTATCTCCTTTTCGACGACTTTTTTCTCAGCTTTCAGGCCCTGCAGTAAGGCCATGCATGGCGGGGGCAGGATCTCATCGGCCTTCTTACCGATAACATCTCGGTAGGCATAACCCAGGATGGATTCGGCGGTCTGGTTAAATGAAATAATTTCCTCCCTCTCGTTGATAGCAACGAGACCGATGGGCATGTTTTCAACGAGGTTGTCGGAGAAGACTTTTATTCTGGAGAAGGAGGTCTTTGCCGAACGATACCCTTGGGCGAGAAAAAGAGAAATGACCCCGGAACATCCAATCACAATAAAGATGACGGCCATCAAAACGGTATGACGTGTATCCTGCTCTCTCGCCGCAATTACCGGCCCCATATCCATGCCGACAAAAATGATGAATCCCGACGATACTCTCTCAGATTTGTCCATTGCTGGTGGTAATGGTTGCTTACCTGATTTTGGTTGTCCCTGAAATCCCTGAAAAGGTTTCTCTGTCGGGGAAAATTGCCGGTATACTTCAAATGTATCGGCGCCTACAGGATTGGGGACCTGGCGCCATTCCACTTTTTTTAAAGCAGCAAGACGCGCAAGATCAAGATCCGTCCCGTACGTATCCCCGATCATAGAGGGATCGCTGTCGGCCACGATTGTGCCATTGAAATCGGTTACAATCAGATGATCGATGTCCGGCTGCTGTGCAGTTTCAATCAACAGTTTCTGGAGCTGAAAACTGCTCCATCGCATTCCTATGCCCGTTCTGGCGCCCGCTTCAAAAGACCTTATCAGCGCCGCTCCCTTCTCAACCAAGAGCTGGGTGGTGTATTCCTTTTGTTTGTTTATGCTCTGGAGGGTCATTACAACAAAGATGGGCACAATGATGACCACAGCCCCGATAATAACCCAGGGCGAGACACCGGCCCAGAATTTCCTGTCCCTTCTATTGCTCTTCTTCTTCATGTTCATCTGGATACTTTTTATTCAACTGGATACCACAATTGGATACTTTTTATCCATCTTTTTTCTTTAGAACATCATATACAGTGCTGATTAACTGTAGATTATTCGCTAATACCATAGTTATATAAACATGTTACATGTTGAGAAATTAATCTGGCACAGCCCTTGCTCTCTACACAAGCAAAAGAAAGAAATAAAATCTAAGGAGAATACAACGATGAAAAAATTAACAATGACATTAGTCACAGTGCTTGTCGTGACAGCTTTATCGACTTATGCGTTTGCCTACGGTCCCGGTTGGGGAAGGGGGCATGGCGGATCAGATTGTTATGGACCGGATACATCCATTCTGTCCCAGCTTAATCTGACATCCGAACAGACGGCAAAAATCAATGCCCTCCGTGAAGCTAATCTGAGGGACACAAAATCCCTTAAGGACAAGATGTTCAGCAAGCGGGGCGACTTAAAGCTGCTCTGGCTGCAGACGAATCCCGACCAGGAAAAGATTATGGCAGCGCAGAAAGAGATCAGGGCCCTGAGAGATAAAATGCAGGACAAGATGACCGCCTATCGGCTGGATGTTCTCAAGGTCTTGACACCCGAACAGCAGGAAAAGATGAAGTCCTTCAAAATGGGACGCGGTTTTGGCCCCGGCATGAGGGGTGGCCCTGGTATGGGTGGTGGCCCCGGCATGGGCGGCAGCCCGGGCATGATGAGAGGCAACTGGTAAAAAATTCTTTTTTAACGATCATCCGGGAGGCCAGACCTCCACCTTCCGGATGATCATCGTATTGCCGTCCGGAGTTTCGACACAACTAATCGTTTACATTTCGCATCGTCTCAAAAAAACCTAGCTCCTATCTTCTCAAAATGTTGTGGCGACTTTAAATGTCTTCTGCAGTTAGTTAAAAAGCCCGGCCACTTTCTTTCCATATTCAACGCATGTCTCAATGCTCTTGGTATCCGGGTTCCACAGACTCCTTATTCCTGCATCAACTACATTAAAGCCTGCGGATTCAAGGTTCTGTGAAATGACCTTTACAGATTCTCCGCTCCAGCCGTAGCAGCCGAAGGCAGCCGCTTTTTTGCCCTGGAATTTCAAACCTTTTATTTCTTCAAGAAGGGCGGCGACAGCCGTCAGGATACCCCGGTTGATGGTCGGTGAGCCGACAAGAACGGCCTTGGATTTAAAAATCTCCGTGATCACGTCATTCTTGTCCGATTTGGAAAGATTATACAACTTCACGTTCACTTTCTGATCAGATTGCTTTATCCCACTGACAATGTTTTCAGCCATGACGCGGGTGCCGTTCCACATGGTGTCGTAAACGATGGTGATCTGGTTTTCTTTGTAATTATCAGCCCATTTCAGATACTGCTCAACAATTTGAATGGGATTATCCCGCCAGATGACACCATGACTTGTACAAATAATGTCCACGGGCAAATTGAAGGACAAAACCTCCTTAATTTTTTTGTCTACTGCCTGACTGAACGGAGTCAGGATGTTTGCATAATACTTTATACATTCCTCCATCAGTTCGGCCCGGTCGACGAGATCATTAAACATGAACTCAGATGCGTAATGCTGACCGAAACCATCATTACTGAACAAAATATTATCGCCCGTCAGGTAACAAAACATAGTGTCCGGCCAATGAAGCATCGGCGCCTCTATAAAAATCAATTCCTTTTTCCCTAAACTCAGACGGTCGCCTGTCTTTACTGCGTGGAAGTTCCAATCCTGGTGGTAATGGCCCTTAAGGGATTTGATACCGTTTGCGGTGCAGTATATGGGTGTATCGGGGATATGGCTCATGAGTTCGGGCAGGGCGCCGCTATGATCGATCTCCGCGTGGTTTGCAATGACATAATCGATTTTTTTCAAATCGATGATTTTTCGCAGGTTCTCAACGTACTCTTTTGCAAATGGAATCCACACCGTGTCAATCAAAGCAATTTTTTCTTCTTCGATTAGATATGAATTGTAGGTTGATCCGCGGTGCGTTGAATATTCATCACCGTGAAATTTCCTGAGTTCCCAATCAATCTTACCGACCCATGATACGTTACTTTTAATATGCAACTTCATACTTTATCTCCCTTCTTCTTATGAATAACTCTCTTGCAGTTTGATCAACAAGCTCCATCCATATCACGCAACGATCACCTCATAAAACTGAGGAGTTGGATGACCGTCAAGTAACGCCCCGACACGCTTGCCCGCTTCATCATGGACAGGGCTCTTATGCATACTCATGAAGGTTTCATGACTCTCATGTTCTACAACAGCGGCGTAGTTACCTCCCTTTATGGGTTTCAAAAGCCGCCGGCTAATAAATCCTTTATGTTTCGCGAACTCTTTATTTGACCATTTAAACCATTCCTGAAATTCTGCATCCTTTCCCGCCTTAATCGGTGGAAAATTGATAATAACCACAAACATGACAGATACCTCCTTTTCTTGTTTTTCTGATACATCGATATGTTCCACTTACCCGATTTGGCCAATCGAATGAAACTGTCATACTGGAGCAAAAAGGGATTGGAATTAGTTCTGAGAACTTTACGGAGTTTTTCCGCCGTTATCAATGAGTGCTTTCACCGCCTCAAGGCCGTATGGCGTACCCTGCTCAATGGCCTTTAATACCGTGCCACCGCCAGTGAAGAAATAATATTTCGAATTATCAAGTGTCGATAGATAAAGACCGGGACACAAATTTTTAAATTCCTGAAGCGTATCTCCACCTCCATAGAGTTTATTTGCTTCTATATTCTGATCGATTTTGCTATCCAGGGCCGCAGAGCCTTCGGAAAAATACGGTGTATACCCCATGACTGCATTAACAAAAATGGTTCTTGCCGAGTTGAGCGCTTCTGATATCTCCGGATCTTCGAATGATTCTTTCGCAATATCCAGGATATAAGGAAGTTTTGCACCTTTCTTTAATTCCCTTGTCGATATGATCTTGTATTTTCCCTCAATCTTTCCTTCCATAGTATCCGATTCATACACATACGGAAGTTCCAGTATCTTGTGATGTTTTTTGTCCATCTCGACGAGATTCCTGGCAGCTTCGACATCTTCCCGTTCAACACCGCTGATTGATATGTCATATTTTGCACAGAGGTAGGTATTGTAAATGATTCCGCCGAGGATCAATTTATCCACTTTCTTATAGATTTCGTTGAGGGGCCCGATCTTTGTATTGTACTTTGCACCCGCCACCACAGAGATGAACGGCCTATCGGGCTGAAGAACCTGCGAAAGATTCTGTATTTCCTTTTGCATGAGATATCCGGCAAACGACGGTAGATACCTCGTTATGTGATAGGTGGAGGCGTGCGGCTGCCAGGAACCGAAAGCATCGTTAACAAAAACATCGGCCAGTCCAGCCAGTTGGCGTGCAAAGGCTTCGCTGTATTCAGATTCCGACTCTTCTCCCTGGAACCACCTTGTATTCGGGAGGTATATGGCACCGATCCTTTTTTCTTTCAGATTCTTCAAGGCGAGATTTATCGATGTGTCGATACTTTTTATTCCCGCATCACCTTCCGGTCTGAATGTGGGACAGTAAATCTTTGTATGAAGTTTACGCTCCAGATATTCTGCAATGGGCTCAACCGATGTCGATTTATCTACTTTAATTTTGCCTGTTTTGTCTCGTGGCCTGCCGATATGCGTCATAATGATCGGTCTGCCACCCCTTTCAACGATATTGAAGATAGTTCCAATGGTTTGATCTATTCTGAAGGGATCCTGAATGGTTCCTTTTTTGACCACATTATGGTCAACGCGTAAAAGTACTATTTTATTCTCCACTTCGGCATCCTGTAAAAGCGGAAGTTTGGGATCAAGTTGTGTTTCCATGGCAATTCCCCTTTCCTTATACTTTATATTGACAGTAAGGATTTTTTCATAGAATTACAAGATTAATTTATTTGTGAAGTCAGGAGAGTACCTCTTTTGACCTTGATTCTATGGTTATCAAGTTAAAGAAGCAGATTTCCTCCATCGGCTCATTCTGGAAAATTGATAAAATTAAATTTTATTTTGTACTTCCTGAAAGTCACAATCCGACATCTTGGAAAAAGATTTACGAATACAAGTTGGTAATGATTGTTTTGTGCTATATCGATTGCAGCATCAGAACTATTTATCGTTGCATTATCAGGCAGGATGAATTATGATCACATGAGAAGTGAATAAATTGGGGTGCCGATAAGGCTGAGAAAATACCCTTCGAACCTGATCTGGATAATGCCAGCGTAGGGAACGTTAAGTTGTCCGTTTTGTCTGCTGGGGACATATCGAAGGGTATGTCCCCTTTTTTTGTCTGTGATACCCGACACGAAACCATATTGAAATAAGGAGGACATGTCTATGATGCTGAATGAAACAAAAATCACCCGTGCAATCATCGAGCGCTTTTTCAGGAAGTTACTCGACCACACCGAGGTAGACACCGCCATAGTGGGGGGAGGCCCCGCAGGCTTGGTGGCGGCTTATCATCTGGCAAAGGCCGGGCAGAAGGTCGCCATATTCGAACGCAAATTGAGTATCGGCGGCGGTATGTGGGGTGGCGGGATGATGTTCAACGAGATCGTGGTACAGCAGGAAGGAAAAGAAATTCTCGACGCTTTCGACGTGCGCACGGAAGAGTATGAACCGGGCTATTTCACGGCAGATGCCGTAGAGGCCGCTACGACCATTGGTTCCCAGGCTTTAAAAGCCGGGGCCAAGGTATTCAATTGCATGACCATGGAAGACGTCATCATCCGTGAAGGAAGGGTGGTAGGCCTTGTGATAACCTGGTCGCCGGTGGAAATGACGGGTCTGCATGTCGATCCCCTTTCGATCACGGCCAGACACGTGATCGATGCGACGGGTCACGCGACCGAAGTCTTGCGCGTCATTGAGCGAAAGGCCGACATAAAACTTTTTACGGAAACCGGCAAGCTGATGGGAGAGCGATCCATGTGGGCCGATAAGGCGGAGCGGCTGACCATCGATAACACGAAGGCCATATGTCCCGGCGTATACGTTGCCGGAATGTCAGCGAACGCGGCATTCGGTGGGCCTCGCATGGGTCCCATCTTCGGCGGTATGCTTTTATCCGGGAAGAAGGTCGCTGAACTCATTCTGTC
>PLLV01000123.1:0-39745 GCA_003142295.1 Syntrophaceae bacterium | reverse complement strand
CCTCAGAAAAGGGGATGGATTTATTTTAACAGTGATAGGGAGCCTTATTCTAACCCCCCTTCACCGGACGTGGTATCACAACCACATGAATGATCGTCATCGACTGCCTTTCCTTTATGTCGTGGCGGCGAAACAGGCGGATGCGATATTGAGTTACTTTCTGGGAGATACAGTGGGAGAAACCTATGGCTGCGAATAAACAGGTTTTGTCCGGTCTGATGGGAGCGGATATTTACGGAATTACAGCAGAGGAATACTCCCTGGGCAGAAGCAACATCGAAGTTGCGGCGTATATGATTGAGGCCGGGATCAGGGTGATCCAGTATCGCGAGAAAGAAAAGAGCGATCGGGAAAAATATGAAGAATGCCTGAAAATCCGGGAGCTGACAAGAGTTGCTGGAGTTACCTTCATTGTCAACGACCGTGTCGATCTGGCCATGCTGGTGGGTGCCGATGGTTTGCATCTGGGCCAGGACGACCTGCCCCCAGAGGCGGTCAGAGAGATGGTCGGTGAGAAAATGATTATCGGCCTTTCCACCCATTCACCGGCTCAGGCCACGGCCGCAGTGAGGCTGGGTGTCGATTATATAGGTGTCGGTCCCATCTTTGCCACCAATACCAAGAAAGACGTGAGCGCTCCGGTGGGTCTGGAATACCTTGAATATGTCGTGGAAAACATCAGGCTGCCCTTTGTGGCCCTGGGCGGAATTAAAGAGCATAATATAGCCGAGGTGTACCGCAGGGGAGCAAGATGCATTGCACTGGTAACGGAAATCGTGGGCGCCCGTGATATAGGCGCTAAGGTGCGTGCCCTGAGGAAAGCCATAGAGAAAACGTCATTTTAACTTTTTTTCAATCTCTCCTCAGTCCTCTTGATCGCAAAAAAAATGGTTCGGAAAAAGATCTGTAAAACTAATGACTATAACTGACAATCCTCGCTTCACTTCTAAATGGAAAGTTGAGGATAAGGTGAAATATCCCGGATGCAGAGATTAGAAAGCTATCTTTCGGTTTGCGGCAACCCTGCCTGCCGCAACAGGTCACTCTGTTTCATCCCTCCTATATTGGATTTATTTTCCGTCATGATTTACAATCAACTTTAGGCTGATTGTTGAAGAAAAGTTTGCACCCATAATCAAATTTAGAATATATTTTTTGGAATAGCATTTCTCATTTCAAAATCAGGTCACGCCGATGACGAACTGCAATTCAAAAAAGTCTTCTGTCATAATGCGCCGTACTAATGCAGGTATGTCAATCATCCCGAATCGAAAAGAGGCATTGAACAGTCTTAACATCGAGATGGTCCGACTCATAAAGGCTTACTTTAATGAAGCGCTTGCGGATGATGCATGCAAGTTGAGACTGTAATGTAAGCAAGAGGGTGCTGTAATCTTTCCCTGCACGCCTACGGGCCTATGACTCTTCCTGCTTTTGAAAAAAATGCCTTGACAGTGGTTCCATTCTGATTTATTCTAAGCACAATATTAAAAGGATTTTCTGAAAGTGACGTTTGGCATGAAGAAGGCATTGGTTAATTCAAGTAGCAACGCGATCCTGCTGGTCCTCGCCCTTCTTCGCCTTTTACTCAATACCAGGCGCCCGTCGTTTTTAGGTAATCCTTGAGTCAACTCTAAATAAAACGTACCTAAAGGCCATGGGCTCCAGAAGCTCATGGCCTTTTTTATTTTTCGGATTAGATTGAATGGAGGGAGATATGGATACAAAGAAAAAGCGGATTTTAATATTTGACACGACGCTCAGGGATGGGGAGCAGTCACCAGGAGCGAGCATGAACCTGGATGAGAAACTGCGGATTGCCCGGCAGCTCGAAAAACTCGGGGTAGATATCATTGAGGCAGGATTCCCGATTGCCTCAGATGGCGACTTCCTGGCTGTTCAGCAGATCGCCCGGGAGGTTAGAGAGCCGCAGATTGCCGCTCTGGCAAGGACCAATTTCGCCGACATTGACCGCGCCTGGGAGGCCATCAAAGAGGCGGCGCATCCACGGATTCATACCTTTATTTCGTCATCCGATATCCACCTGAAGTACCAGCTCAAGAAAACGCGGGCCCAGGTTCTTAAAGAGGCCCGTGCCGCTGTGGCCCATGCCTGTGCCTATACGCCGAATGTCGAGTTCTCACCCATGGACGCGACCAGAACGGATTGGGATTACCTGTGTGATATGGTTGAAGCGGTGATCGCAACCGGGGCTACCACCGTGAACATCCCCGACACCGTGGGTTATATTGTACCTGATGAATTTGGCAGCCTTATCGACTATCTGTTTAAGAAAGTCAAAAATATCCGGAAGGCCGTTGTTTCTGTTCACTGTCATGATGATCTGGGGCTCGCAGTGGCGAATTCTCTGGCTGCCCTTAAACACGGCGCACGGCAGGTGGAATGCACAATCAACGGGATCGGAGAAAGGGCCGGGAATGCAGCCATGGAGGAAATTGTTATGGCCCTGGAGACCCGGAAGGACTTCTTCGGATTTCGCACGGGAATCAAAACGGAACACATCTACCAGTCGTCGAGGCTCTTAACTCACATAACAGGTATACCTGTTCAGCCCAACAAGGCAATTGTCGGGGCTAATGCCTTTGCCCACGAATCGGGCATCCATCAGGACGGTTTGATCAAGGAAAAAATAACATACGAGATTATGACACCCAAATCCGTCGGCATTTCCGGAACCCACCTGGTTCTCGGGAAACATTCAGGCCGTCATGCCGTTTCCGAGCATCTCAAAAAAATGGGCTATAAGCTGACCTCCGGTGAAGTGAAGAAGGTATTTGTGCGGTTCAAGGAACTGGCCGACATTAAGAAAGAGATCTTTGATGAAGATTTGGAGGCCATCGTATATGAAGAAGTGTACAAGATTGCCGAGAGGTACAAACTTATTTATCTCAATGTGGTAAGCGGCAATGTGGCTATACCTACGGCGACCATGCAGATGGAAGTAGACGGGAAAATCATTCAGGACGCAGGTTTCGGCGTCGGGCCTGTGGATGCGACCTTCGCTGCTATCAGGAAAATTACCAAGACCAACTATCACTTGCTGAAATACGTCGTTTCCGCTGTTACCGGAGGTACCGATGCCTTGGGAGAGGTCATGGTTCAACTCAAGTATAACGGGCGCTCCGTGGCAGGACGCGGCGCCGAGCCTGATGTGATTGTTGCTTCTGCAAAGGCATATATCAATGCGTTAAACCGCCTCGAGTTCCTCAAAGGGGATGTGAAAAAGGTTAAAGTTGAATAAAGGGGGATAATGGTGTAAGGGAATACACGCATAAATGAGTGGAGAATCAACGACGTGGGAATGACCATCACAGAAAAGATACTGTGCCACCACACAGATCTCAGAGAGATACATCCGGGGATGCTGATAAACGCAAGAGTGGATATCGCCCTCGGGAACGACATAACGGCTCCTATAGCTATCGCAGAATTCAGAAAGGCCGGGGGTGTCAAGGTTTTTGATCGGGATAAAGTGGTGCTTATTCCTGATCACTTCACACCCAATAAAGACATCGATTCAGCCCAGCAGTGCAAGTTCATGAGAGAGTTTGCTCGGGAGCAGGAACTGACTCACTACTATGAGGTTGGCGAAGCGGGCATTGAGCATGCCCTTCTTCCTGAACAGGGTATCGTTCTCCCCGGAGACCTGGTCATCGGCGCTGACAGTCATACCTGCACATACGGCGCCCTGGGAGCCTTTGCCACCGGTGTCGGCAGTACCGATCTGGCGGCCGCCATGATGATCGGCGAGGTCTGGTTCAAGGTCCCTGAGACGATGAAGATCGTCTTTCACGGCAAGACGAAAAAATGGGTTTCCGGTAAAGACCTGATCCTCTATATCATTGGCCTCATTGGTGTCGATGGCGCTCTGTACAAGGCAATGGAGTTCACCGGTGAAACCATAGGGCAGCTAAGGATGGCAGACAGATTGACCATCGCCAACATGGTCATTGAGGCAGGCGCAAAGAACGGCATCTTCATCCCGGACAATATAACGAAGGCTTATGTAGAGGTGAGGGCAAAGCGGCCCTACGCTTTTTATGATTCTGACTCCGATGCTCAATATGCCGATATCATCGATATCGATGTCAGCAAGATCGAGCCCCAGGTGGCCTTTCCCCATATACCTTCCAACGTCAGGGGAATCAGCCAGGTGGGCAATGTCAAGATTGATCAGGTTGTTATCGGGTCTTGCACAAACGGCAGGATAGAAGACCTCAGGGTTGCAGCGGGCATTCTAAAAAATAAGAAGGCGGCGCCGTATGTCCGATTGATCATTGTACCAGCCACGCAGGAAATATATAAACAGGCCATGAAGGAAGGCCTTATAGAGATATTTATTGATGCAAAGGCAGCGGTCAGCACGCCGACCTGCGGCGCCTGTCTGGGCGGTCATATGGGAGTATTGGCAGATGGCGAAAAGGCCGTTTCCACAACGAACAGGAATTTCATCGGGCGTATGGGGCATACCGGCAGTGAAGTATATCTTGCCAGTCCTGCTATTGCCGCGGCATCGGCGGTCTTGGGACGTATTGCCAGTCCGGAGGAGTTGTAGAGGGGTTAAATATTATGAAGTTCAGAGGAAGGGTCTGGAAATTTGGAGATAACATAGACACCGATGCGATCATCTCAGCCCGCTATTTAACGACATCGGACCCCAAAGCACTGGCAGCCCACTGTATGGAAGACGCCGATCCTGAATTTGTGAAAAAAATCAGTGTCGGTGACATTATTGCGGCAGGGGAAAATTTCGGCTGTGGCTCATCGAGAGAACATGCGCCTATCGCCATCAAAACCGCCGGGATTTCCTGCGTCATCGCCAAGAGGTTTGCCCGCATATTTTACCGTAATGCCTTCAACATCGGACTGCCCATTTTTGAATCGAGGGATTTGTGGGATTTAGTTTCTGATGGCCAGGAAATCGAGGTGGACGGTGATAATGGAAGCATCAGGATTTTAGACAGCAATAGAGGTCCGCTTCGTATAGAACCTATTCCACCGTTCATGCAACAACTTGTCAGCGACGGTGGTTTGATGAAGCACATCGCAAAGAAAAAAGTATAACCGAAAAGGCATTCCACAGGAACCGCACACGGGAAGGGAATCTTCATATTATCTGTCATGGCACCTGTCCTTTTTTTTGAATCCATATCAATCCCCGTACCCAGCAAAAATATATACAGACGTCTGGGATTTGTAAAAGGCGTTACAGATGTACCAACATCGCAACAGGAGGAGATCGAAAGGTACATAGGGCATGCCTCATCACTCATTCACCTGAAGGGTGCGGGCTTGCGCATGCCTATCACGGAGATTAAAGGCGCCAGGATTATCCTTCCTGACGGTGCAGAATTTGAAAGTCGTCAACTTGCGAAGTTTCTTGCCAATTGCAATGAGATAGTCCTGATGGGAGCCACAGCCGGCCGGGAAATCATGAATGCCATCGAGGAAGATGCCACTGGTGCGAATGTAACTCGCGGTATAGTGTTAGACGCAGCTGCGAGCGAGATAGTCGACGCCTCCCTGGACTGGATCATGGACTATTTCAACCAGACGATAAGAAGAGAAAACAGGAGACTGCTGGGGAAACGCTATTCTGCAGGCTATGGCGATTTATTTCTGGAAGCCCAAAAAGCGATGTACGGCCTGCTCCAGCTCGACAGAATCGGTATAGAGATCACAGAAAGCTGCATGCTTATCCCGGAAAAGTCCGTTACCGCCATCACCGGCATAAAGGCGCAAAGTTCATGAGACGGCCTGTTATTGTTGTGACAAGGATGGCGGCATTATAATATCTTGATATTATGGAATGCTGATAATATAAGATAACAGCTTGCCATAAAAATAAGGAAGACACGATCTACGATAGGGACAGATCATTGGATAAAAAACAGAAGATCGTCAATCTGTTGAAAAGAAGGATTCTGATTCTTGACGGTGCGACGGGAACGGAGCTGCAGAAGCGGGGAATGCCGTCCGGTGTCTGTCCGGAGGTGTGGTGTCTGAAAAACCCCGCGGCGATTCAGGATATTCACAGAGCTTATCAAAAAGCAGGTTCGGATATTATCTATACCTGTGCCTTCGGCGCCAACCGATTAAAGCTCGGCCAATACGGTTTTACAAACGTCAAAGAAATCAACAAACAGCTTGTAGTTCTGGCGAGGCGTGCATTAGGAAACGGGGCTCTGATTGCCGGTGACATCAGCTCGACGGGACATTTTGTAGAGCCTTTCGGCGACCTGATGTTTGAAGAAGCGGTTGATATTTTTAAAGAGCAGGTCCGGGGTCTTCTTGCAGGCGGCGTCGATCTTTTTGTCATCGAAACCATGATGGACATACAGGAGGCGCGGGCAGCGCTCATCGCCGTCAGGGAAACCACCGACCATTTCACCATGGTTACTATGACCTACGAAACGAATGGCTATACTTTGAGCGGCACAGATCCTGTGACCGCCCTCATTACGCTTCAGAGTCTCGGAGCCGACGCCGTAGGCTGCAACTGTTCAACAGGGCCGGAAGCAATGGTAAAGTTTATTGCCGCCATGAAACCGTATGCCACAGTTCCACTGGTGGCTAAGCCCAATGCCGGGATGCCGAGGCTGGTCGGCAAAAAAACCGTCTATGACATGGACCCCAGGGACTTTGCCTCATGGGGAAAGGAATTAGCGGCTGCCGGTGTCAACCTAATCGGTGGATGCTGCGGGACAACGCCCGAACATATCGCGGCACTGAAGAAGAAAGCAGGCAAAGCCCCGGTGATTACTCCGGTGCGAAAGTCCATAAGCGCCGTCAGCTCTGCCAGGGCCTTCAAGATATTTGATGAGAGCAGTCCGCTCTTCATAATCGGCGAGAGAATTAATCCCACGGGCAAGAAAGCCCTGCAACAGGAACTCCTTGACGGCAAAATGAACATCGTCAGGCAGATGGCAAGGGAACAGGAAGCGCAGGGCGCTGACCTTCTTGATGTGAATGTCGGGGTTCACAAAATTGATGAGGTCGATGCGATGAGAAAAGTCATCCGTCTGTTATCGACAGGCACTGCCCTGCCCCTGGTCATCGATTCCCCCAATATGGAGACGATAAAAGCGGCCCTTCGCATCTATCCCGGCCGCGCCCTGATAAACTCTATTTCCGGCGAAACGGAGAAAATGAAAAAGCTGCTTCCCATCGCCGCAAAATATGGCGCCATGTTTATTCTCTTGCCGGTGACAAAGAGTGAGATACCGGAAACAGCGGCGAGGAGAAAGGAAATCATAAAAGATATATTCCAGGCTTCCCGGCGTTTTGGATTCTCAAAAGATGACATCGTCGTAGATGGACTTGTTATGACCGTGGCCTCGAACCCCAGGGCTGTGAAAGAAGCTCTGAAAACCGTCTCCTGGTGCACGGATAGCTTCAAATGCAGAACCGTTCTCGGTCTTTCCAATGTGTCCTTCGGCATGCCTGAGCGAAAGTGGATGAATACTGCATTCCTCGCCATGACACAGGCCGCGGGATTGACCATGGCCATTGC
Source organism: Syntrophaceae bacterium (assembly GCA_003142295.1). Classification (GTDB taxonomy): domain Bacteria; phylum Desulfobacterota; class Syntrophia; order Syntrophales; family UBA2185; genus Fen-1135. Next base: position 32,211 of record PLLV01000123.1, on the reverse strand, counting down.
CAATCCTGCCGACAGGGAACTCATTAAGGTAAAGATGGCGGGAGACGTGTTCATGCAGAAAGACAGGGACGCCCTGTCGTATATCCGGCATTTTTCTGAGTACGCTAAGACGAACGCGGCCGTCACCCCGGCAGTGAAATCGTCACCGGATCAGGATATCTATGGAGCGATACTGGAGGGCAACAGGGATAATATTATTAACCTTGTCGATAATGCCCTTGAATCAGGTATGAGTCCTTCCGGGCTTGTGGATGACATTATGATCCCGGCAATTAACCGGGCGGGCGAACTGTTTGATCAAAGAAAGTATTTTTTGCCGCAGTTGATAGCGAGCGCCGAAGCAATGAAGGCGGCCCTGGCGCGCGTTGAACCAAGGCTTAAACACGAAAAGAGAGGCAGCCTTGGAAAAGGAGTTGTCATTCTTGCCACGGTCAAGGGGGACATCCACGACATCGGCAAGAACATAATTTCTTTGATGCTAAAAAATCACGGCTACAAGATTGTTGACCTCGGCAAAGACGTCCCGACCAACGCCGTTATTGAGTCCATGAGGCGTTCAAAGCCCGATGTTGTCGGCCTTTCCGCCCTGATGACCACAACCATGGTAAACATGGAGGAGATCATTGATCTTGCGCGGGCCAATGGGTATTCATGTCCGTTCATCGTAGGAGGCGCCGTCGTTACGAAATCCTACGCCGCCTCTATCGGCGCCGCCTATGCTAAAGACGGTGTGGAAGCCGTGCGGGCAGTTGAACAACTGGTAAAATCGAAGAGGCGTATATCAAAATGACCCATCATGAAATGAAACATAGACTCGCTGAAATCATCCTGGAGCGGTCTTTCCAGTTCAGAGACGATCCTCCCTTCACGCTGGCCTCAGGAAAAACGAGCAACTATTATTTCAATTGCAAAACGACAACCATGGACCCCGAGGGGATGTATCTCATAGGGAATATCCTTTTTGAGATGCTTGGTGATGCGGATGTGTCGGCGGCCGGCGGCCTCACCTTAGGAGCGGATCCCATAGCCAATGCCCTTTCCCTCATTTCGTACCAGAAGAAAAAACCGATTAAATCGTTTGTCGTAAGAAAAGATGCCAAGAATCACGGTACAAAAAGCGGCATCGAAGGGAATATCGCACCTGGCGAAAGAGTTGCGATCGTAGACGATGTGATAACGACAGGAGGATCGACGATTACTGCCATAGAAATTGCCAGAGAAGCCGGTCTCAAAGTCGACCGGGTAATTGCCCTTGTTGACAGAGAGGAAGGCGGCAGGGAGAATATAAGAAAACATATTGACAGGGTCGATGCCGTATTGACAAGATCAGAGATCATGAATCTCTATAAAGGCCGCTCAAAACCCGCAAAGTGATTTATCATGAAAAGAATGTTGACTCTAATTATATCTGCGTCGCTTTTTCTGGCGTTTGTTCCTCTATCGGGATGTCAAAAAGCCGAGGAGCCCAATAAGCCGGAGGTGTCGGCTGTTTTGCCCACAGCGCCAACCTCACCTCAGACTGCAATTTCTCCGTCAGCTCCCGAACAATCAGGAGCGCCATCCGCAACCGTGACTTCCGCCCCACCTCGGGCACCTGCCACGTGCGAACCGACGGCTGCCCCGGAAGCCCCGGCTGCGCCTGCGAAATCGCAGGGTATGGATATCGTCATGGTCGCAGGATTTGACTCCGCACAGATGCAGAAGGGCGCTCCTACAGGCTGGTTACTGGATATCAAGAAGGGCGAACCTGTTATCAATCTTGAAAGAGGATCGCAGATCTATTATCTTCACATGATAAGCTATGAATCATCCTACGGTGTAAAAAATGGCATAAAGGTTGATATCAAAGAATACCCCTATTTGAATTGGAGGTGGAAGGTTGCCAGGCTTCCTGATGGAGGTGATGTTAGAAAAAGCGACACGGATGACCAGGCAATACAGATCTATGTTGCTTTCACTCCGACAGGATTTCCGGAGGCTCTAAACACCCCCATTCTGGGTTACATCTGGGATAATGAGGCCCCCAGGGGCTGGACGGGCAGGAGTCCAGCAGTCGGTGGAGGGAAGATGAGGTACGTCGTTGTCAGGAATAAGACAGATCGCCTGGGACAGTGGTATACGGAAAAAAGAAATATATACGAGGACTATAGAAAGCTTTTAAAAGATGTAGAATTCGCCGAGCCTACCGGGTTGACTCATGGTGTCGAGTTTTATATCAATACGCAAAACACGAGGAGCGCGGCCGAAAGCTATATCTGTGACGTTTATTTCAGCAAGAGGTAGTCATCTTTGATCGGATTCGATTAACCGCAAGGTGCGCCCTTCTCACCGGTTCCGTAAGTCTGTAGCCTCTGCAACATGAAAGAACCACTTCAACTGCCCTTCGCAAGCCTATCTTATGCCCCGGTGATATGAATAACGGTTTTACTTTTTTCTTGGTTCGGACGACAGCGCCCATGATACGTCCGTCCAGCGTGAGATCCGCATAGTCTCCAACCTCAGGCCCCACTTCGTCATGTACACCAACCAACCTTTTCTTGGCGCAACCTATGGTTGGTATATCCAGGAACAATCCCATATGTGAAGCGAGGCCAATGCCTCTGGGATGAGCAATTCCTTGGCCATCGAAAATAACGCAATCCGGAACGCTCTTCAGCTTCTCAAAGGCTTTTAATAGTGCGGGGCCTTCTCTAAAGCTCAGCAGCCCGGGGATATACGGGAAGGGAGCCCTTTCGGCAAAGGAGGCCTCTTCGATAACGTCCATGGTCGGGCATGCCAGCAGAACAACGGCTGCGAAAAACATGTCGTCTTGTTTAGAATAGGATATATCAGCGCCGGCGATGGTACTGATCTCCCCGGGAGATTCTTTGTCATAAAGGATCAGTTTTCCCTTGAGTGCCTGCTGGATGTTGACGGCCTCCTTATATGTGATGTCCCAATGGTGGAGATATTTGATCTTCATGATGAAGGGGAAATATATCGCTTGTATACATAATTTAACGTGTCATTTCGAAAGAGCGGAGCGACTGAGAAATCTATTGATAATATTAAAGAAGATTTCTCCTTGTAGTCGAAATGACACAATGCGAACTATCGCAAGTCAGAACTCGATCTGCTGGTACTAAGAATATGGTTTCAGTATGGCCCGCGCTTCGTCGATGTCTTTCCTTATCTGTTTGACCAACTGCTCGGAATTTTCAAATTTTACTTCATCCCGTATCCTTTCGATAAAAAGAACATCTACTTTTTTTCCGTAAATATCTCCGCTGAAATCAATTAAATAAACTTCAACAGAAAGGTCAGTATCAGAAAAGGTGGGATTGAACCCGATATTCAAGACCCCCCGGTGGCGGTCTTTCTCCAGATGGGCAATGACGGCATAGACACCTTGGGCAGGGATTAATTCCTTTTCGGGCTTTATGTTAGCCGTGGGAATTCCGAGGATGCTGCCCCGTTTTTTCCCCGGGACGACAATACCGCTAACATTGTAAGGCCTTCCTAATACTTTCGCGGCAGTCTTTACATCACCCTCGAGAATCAAGTGTCTCAGACGGGTGCTGCTGATGGTCTCTTCATCGAGTTTGATAGCATTAATGATGTCAACCTCAAATCCAAGTTTTTTCCCGAATTCTGCGAGAAATATTTTGTTCCCCGTCTTGCTTTTCCCGAAGCTATAGTCATGGCCGACAAATATTTTCCTGATGTGAAGTTTATCCCAGAGAATATCACAGACGAACGACTCGGCTGTCATCTTGGAAAAATTGAGATCAAAAGGGATGAGTATTAAACCATCAACACCAATATCTTCAAGAAGCTTGATCTTCTCCTCGATTGAAGTAATTAAATAAAAAGGTCTGATATCCAGACGAAGGACTTTTTGGGGGTGCGGGTCGAAGGTGATCACCACGGCTTTCCTGTTTTCCCTGTGGGCTTCCTCTATAAGTTTCTTAAGTATCGGTACATGGCCCAGGTGGACTCCGTCGAAATTCCCTATTGTTACGAAAGCATCCCTGAATTCACCGGGTATTTTTTTCAAACTTCTGATGACTTTCATCCTCTGGCCTTCCTTGTCCACCCTTTCTTGATTCCGCGCTAACATAGCATTAATATGGTTAATTTCAAGTCCATTTTTTCTTGACATTAGTCTGAATCTCAGTGTAGACAACCGGGGTAACGCCGCCCATTATTACAAACAGCGTGCCGAAGTGGCGGAACTGGTAGACGCGCTAGGTTCAGGGTCTAGTGGGCATTAGGCCTGTCCGGGTTCAAATCCCGGCTTCGGCACCAAGGACATATGGATAACATTAATTGGCGTCTATTAATCGTTATTTACATTTTGCTCGCTGGAGTCTGGGGCACGTTAGTTAAAGTTGCCTCGGACCGCCTGAATCCCTTCACAATATCATTTGTCGTCTCTACAAGTGCCTGGTTGACTGTAGCGGCAGTTGCCCTGCCCAGATTGGACTTTCAAAACAAAACCGGTGTGTGGCTGGCTGCGGTCTGCGGTTTGATGGGCGGTTTTCTGGTCATTATTTTCTACAGCGTCCTGAAGCAAGCGCCGGCAAGCGTAGTTATCCCGGTGAGCACACTATATGTCCTTGTGACTGTCGTTTTGTCATATTTATTTCTCGGTGAAGCAATAACCATCAAACAACTCGCTGGTATAGTTCTCGGACTTGTCTCAATATATTTACTGACCTCATAAAGTGATTGTCTTTAGAGAGGGATACCATGTCAGATTACTGAAACCCCGTTTCTTAAAGAGGGTGAGTTTTTTTGTTTCAAGGAGTTGCCGTCAAAAACAAAAAGAACGGTTATTCTGCTTTTAGTCTTTCTCCTCTACGGGCGGAGGAATATTTTACTCTTTGTGTGTTGAAGAGATCGCCATGATGAAAAAAATAATCGTAATCGGAATAATGGGAGTAATGCTGTTTTCCGGCAGTTTCGCCCAACACGCTGTCAGTTCCGAAGAGGTTGAAATTGCGAACCCGGCATCGGTGTACTGCGTGCAATCCGGCTATACACTGGAAATTAGAACCAACGCCGACGGAAGCGAATACGGTGTGTGTATTTTCCCCGACGGCAACGAATGTGAAGAATGGGCTTTCTTCAGGAATGAGTGCGGCGCCGGATACAGGAACCTTCCCGATATCAACAGTAAAGGAAATGACACGCCGGAAAAAGATTGAGTTATTCTCTCTGCAAGAGGGCGCCGCGTTAATCTTCGAGTGGAGACAATTGCTCTATACGCGAACCCGGCGTTTCATCCCTCCTATAAGACGTTCAGTCTTCCGACCCCTTACGCCCGTATGGTTGTTATTCTAATTTTCCCGATGGTGCAATATTTCAATCGAACACAAAAGAAATCGTTGCCCCTGCCACCTAAGCAAATTCTGCACTAATCCTGATAGTCAGACTTCTGACATAAGACATCTCGATGCACGACAATGAATTATCCATAGAAAAAAACCCTGAAAAGATGGTAAAATCTAAGGCAGGTTCATGTTTCTCGGGAGGCCATGATGACGAAAGAACATTCCCCGGCAACGCCGGCCATTCGCGTCCTCAAGGATGAAAAGGTGGACTTCACTCTTCGTCCTTACAAATATGAGGAAAGAGGCGGTACGGAGGTGGCCGCAAGAGAGCTCGGTGTGGATGAGCACATGGCAATCAAGACCCTGGTCATGGAGGATGATCGGAAGAGGCCCTTCATCATTCTCATGCACGGAGACAGGGAAGTTTCCACGAAAGAACTGGCCAGGATTCTGGGAGTCAAATCCGTTCATCCGTGCGATCCGGGAGCAGCTCAAAAACACACTGGATACATGGTCGGAGGCACTTCCCCCTTCGGTATAAGAAAGAAGCTACCCATATACATCGAAGAGACGCTCCTCAGTTTTCAGAAAATTCTCATCAATGCCGGAAGGAAGGGTCTACTCGCTGAGATGGCGACCGATGACCTTCTACGGATCCTGTCTCCCCAGCCGGTCAAGGTGGCAAGATAAGACCCACCGCCAGCCGCGCAATAACTAGCATTGAAGTCACTTAGAACAGGCTCTGTTGGAGAAAGGGTTCCACGTGATGGAGGCAGATAATGCTATTATCCCTTGTAGAAAATGCGGCGCGAAAAACAGCGCGGCGCAGGATCGTCTTCACGATCGTCAACTCTGCGGGCGCTGTCATGCCCCCTTCGTGCCGGGCCAGGGCAACAATGTCTATATCTTCCCCGGCGTGGGTCTAGGCATCATCGCCTGCGAAGCAAAACGCATCACCGACCGGATGTTCCTCGCGTCAGCAAAGTCGCTGGCTGCTCAGGTTCTGGAAAGTGACCTCACACAGGGCCGGATATTTCCATCGTTGAAGCGGATTCAGGAAGTGTCCGCTGTCATTGCAACAGCTGTAGCCGAAGTCGCTTACAGCCAGGGTCTGGCACGCAAGAAGAAACCCGTAGACTTGCTGGAACACATCAAGTCGCGAATGTATCAGCCGGTTTATCAAAAATACGTCTAAAAGGAGTGATAGAGATGAAAAAATTAGTGGGGTTCATGGCATTTTGTTTACTTATAGGTATTTTTACAGTCAATGTATCAGCACAGGAATCGATCAAATTGACCATACCCCTTCCTCTCACGGGGTCCCAGGCAATGTTCGGTGAAATCGGAAAAAGGTCTTACGAGATTGCCATGGATGAAATCAATGCCGCGGGAGGTATCAAAGGCAAGAAGATTCAGCTGGAATTTGAAGATTCTCAGGGCAAACCGGAAATTTCGAGATCTATTGCAGAAAAACTGATCGCTGTGAACAAACAGCCGATTATCTTCGGCGAATACAGTTCCTCATGCTCAGGGGCGTTGGCTGAAATAGCGGAGAAGAGGAAGGTGCCCTACATGGTGGTTACCGGCGCAGCCGACGATATCACACAACAGAGATACAGGTACGTTTTTCGTATGAATCCCTCGACCGCTTATTATGCGAGCGGACTGATGAATTTTCTTAGAAATGTTGTAAAGCCCGCGACTATTGCCATACTTTATGAAAGCTCGGAGTTTGGTATTTCAGGTGCGGAGGACATGTCCAAGCAGGCCAGGAGAGCCGGTATAAAGGTTGTATTGAAAGAGCCGTACGATAGAGAAACTATCGACTACGTTACATACGATGTAAGATCTGTTCCCGATATCAGACTAATGCTCGCAAAGGTAAAGGCTTCAAATCCCGAAGTCATTTACATGGTCTCTTATGCGACGGATGCTGTTGAGATTATGCGAGAGCTCAAAAACCGCAGGATTGACGCAAAGCTCTATGCGGGCGGTGCGGCGGGTTTTGCAGTTCCGGACTTTATCCAGGGCGCCAAAGATGCCGCGGAATATGTGGTCACAACGACCCTCTGGAGTCCATGGAGCAATTATCCAGGTGCTAAGGAGTTTGCAGAAAAATATAAGAAACGTTTTGGGGACTATCCTTCTTATCACGGAGCTGAGGCATATTCAGCCCTTTACGTAATCAAGAATGTTCTCGGAAGAGCAAAAACTTGGAAATCTGAAGATCTACGTGCAGCCATGAAAACGACGAATATGATGACGGCCTTTGGTCCGGTAAAATTCGAAGATAAAGAAGGGTATACTAATCAGAACTTTATGGACACCCTGGTCATGCAGGTGATTAAGGGTCAGTATGAGATCGTCTGGCCGGAGAAGTTTGCCAGTAAGAAGTACCTCTATCCCATTCCGCGATGGCGGGATAGATAGGTGGGGGTGAGGATATAGAAACACGAATACTCACTGCATCGTGCAGTGACAAGCTGACAAAGGAGAAAGAAATGGCAGAAGAAAAAATGACTAGTGATGCCAAGCGAGCCATGTGGTCGCAGTTTTTAGGATTCGGCATGGATGCTTATGACATGGCTATGGTTATTGTTTTAGCTCCGGTACTGGCAAAGATCTTTGCATCCCCAAAACTCAGTGAAGCATGGCAGTTTTTAATGGCGGCTCTATTGTATGCGGTGACAATGGCCGCGAGGCCTGTGGGCGCAGCCGTCTTTGGGCACTATGCGGACAAGATAGGAAGGCGTTTCCTGCTAGTTTTGACAATTGCGGGAGTTGGCATTATGTCAATGGTGTGTGCGTTCATACCGACACCAGCCCAAGTAGGACTGGTTGAAGCATATATCATATTTATGGTGGTAAGGTTCATTATGGGTTGTTTCTTCGGCGGTGAGTACGCAGTCGGACATACCTTCGCTATCGAACACGCTCCACAAAGGCAGCGCGGTAAGATCGGCGGATTTATTCAGTCAGGTTTTCCGCTTGGATATGCAGTTGCCTCATTCATAGTTCTGGGTGTAAGCCTTATAATCGGGGAAAATGCAATGCATGATTGGGGCTGGAGACTGATGTTCTTTAGTGGAGTTGCGCCTGTTGGCCTAGCCTTGTATATCAGAAGAAAGCTTGTCGAATCTCCTGTGTTTGAACATGCAAAGAAAACCGGCACGGTGGATAAGAGGCCTCTCATAACGCTTTTCAAGCCTCCGACGCTCTGGATATTCCTGCAGGTTTTTGCTTTTATGACAGGCCTTTTCCTTGTAGACTATGCAGTCTACCAGTTCATACCCAAGATACTCAAAGGCCCGGACAAGTTTAATCTGATTCAGTATACCTTTATTTATGGCGTTGCATTATTCTGTGCATTTATTGGCTACAACTTCTATGGGTGGCTTTCAGACAAGTTAGGCAGAAGAAGACTGACCCTGTGGTATTGTCTCTACTGTATTGTATTGGGCATACCTCTTTATAAAACCTTAATCTGGGCAGCCGTAACCAAGAGCATGGCAATTGCCATAGTAGCGGCTATACTGGCGGCGTCGCTCAAGCTCGCATGGGGGATTATCCCGGCATATCTTTCTGAGCGCTTCCCGACGAAGACACGCTCTGTCGGCGTAGGCGTCGGGTATTCGGCGGGCGCCCTCGTTGGTGGAGCAGGCATTACTCCATTGGTCGCTCTAATCCATGAGATGCCTCCGATAGTGGCAATTGAGGGTCCTAGTGAACTGTGGCTTTCGGCTTCAGCAGTTCTGACACTGGGTGCGATAATTACTTTCCTGAGCTTGCTGTGGAGCCCGGAGACGAAAGACCTTGAACTCTCATAGGTAGTTGAACGTAAATGAAGGAGGGAATATTTTTAAGTCGCAGCAGGAAGCAAAAGAATGCGTGGCCAAGAGGGTACTGCAATCTTTGGCAGCTCATTATTTAAGTGCCACGTTAGCCGGAGTAGAGTGGTATGACGTATGGCCCTTCTGGGACAACTGCTATGTGAGAATCGGCATGGGTTCTGACGCTATCGGCAATGGCCTTAGAGGGTGATGCGATGCTATGGACTGCGGTCAGCGAGTGTTGATCTTCTGTGAGGCCTTCACTGTAAAGATAGATGTTCGCCTTCTTCATAGCCTTGACCAGCATCTCTGACTGCCACTCGTCGATCGAGGCAGAGCGTTTCTGCAGAAGTTCTTCCAGAAAACGGTCAGGCCCCAGGCGAATCAAGCTCCTTTGCGCCTCTGCAAATTCAGGAGACCCCAGACCTCCTCGGCACTCGGAAACGATGATCAGATTTCCTCCGGGTTCCAGGATATCAATCACTCCGACCATCCCTTTCACTGTCTGGTAATAGGTGCCATCGAGAGGATGGCCCGCGGAGCTCGTGACAACGGTCTTAAACCTCCGCGGCACAGGGATTTCCATATAGGGGCGCACGAAGGCAACCGCATCGAGATGGCTCGCTTCGATATCGCCGAAATTGACAAAGGATATCCGACGGTCTTCATCGATGACCGCGTTCACGGCAAAGGCCCTTCCCACCAGCTTCAAAATATCCAACTGCGCACTGTGAATGGGATTGCCTTCCAAAATACAGTTAGCAGCCCGGCAATGCTCTAAAATTCGCGCGGAATGGAATATCCTTATGGTGTCTTCATGAGCAACACCCGGCGCGATTATTTTCCTTCCGCCCGAATAACCAGCCATGAAATGAGGTTCCACCAGTCCCACCACGATACGCAAATCGGCACGCAAAAACCGGTGGTCGAGTTTTACAGGTATGTCACCCGGCAGGGTCCCCAGGGACAGATGGTCCTCTTCATTACGGGCAAAATGATTGATAACCTGGACTGTCTGCAGCACCCAGTCGCTGCCCACAACTTCGCGTAGCTCTTCCCCTTCGTTCGGCCTGTGCAGGCCTGTGGCGACAAGCACCGTAATAGCCTGCGGCTTGATACCGGCGCGTATCAGTTCCTTCACGAGAGTAGGCAAAACGGTTCCGTTCGGCACAGGACGGGTGATGTCACAGATCAGGATGCAGGCGCTCCGGCATTGCCCTGCCTCTTCCAAAAGTGATTTACATCCCACAGGATTGAGAAGGGCAGACGCCACGGCGCTTCCCGGATCCTTCAGGACGGGCATGGCTTTTTTGCGAATGACTGCTACATCCAGACCATCGGGAAGATCCAGCGCAAGCCCCTTTCTCCCATACCTCATGACGACGCGCATGATCGTTTCACACCAACAGGTTATTTCTCATTACATGCCCAGGTAGGCCTGCCTGACGAGATCGGATTTCAAGATGTCTTCCCCCTTTCCTTCCAGGACGATGCGGCCGGTCTGCAGAACGTAGGCGCGGTGGGATATCTGGAGGGCTTCATGAACATTCTGCTCCACAAGCAGAACTGTGACGCCGTTGCGATTGATGTCCTGCACAACCTTGAAGATTTCCGAAACCAGTTTCGGTCCCAACCCGAGCGACGGCTCATCCAGCATCAGCAGCGATGGATGGGACATGAGACCCCGCGCGATAGCCAACTGCTGCTGTTCCCCGCCGCTGAAGGTATCTGAGCGCTGCCCTTTTCTTTCCCTCAAGATGGGAAAGATATTGAAGACGCGCTCCATCATGTTCTCTGTCTCTTCCTGCGAGTCCAGGGCATAGGCCCCGAGAATGAGATTGTCCAGAACGGAGAGGCGACCGAAGAGCCGCCGTCCTTCGGGAATCATTGAAATCCTTTTCTTCACGATCTCGTAAGGCGGCATTTTGTGAATCGGCGTGTTTTCGAAAATAATCTCCCCTTTTTCAGGATGCATCAGGCCGGCAATGGTCTTCACGATGGTGGATTTTCCCGCACCGTTGGAACCTACAAGGCTGACGATTTCCCCCTTGTCGATCTGAAGAGAGACATCCTGTATGGCCAGAAGGCCTTTATACCCGACGGAAATATTATTAACAGACAACACGATACTTATCCCCTAAATAGGCCTGAATGACATCCGGGCTGGAGCACACTTCTTTCGGTGCTCCCTCCATGATCTTTTTCCCCGAGTTCAAGACGACAACGCGGTCCGATATCTCCATAACGGCTTCCATCACGTGTTCCACGATGACGAGGGTCATGCCCTGNNCGCTTCTTATCGGCGATGGTCAATTCCGTACCCAGGAGTGATTTCTTATCGATAAGACCGGTGAAGGCCAATATCTCAAGGGCTTTGTCCGTTGCCGGTCCGATTCTGCTGAAGCGGAGCAGCGCCCCGGTAACCACGTTTTCCAAGACGGTCATGTCGCTGATGACCTGGACGACCTGGAAAGTCCGGGCGATGCCTAGTTTGCAGATTTTATCGGCGCGCATACGGTAGATGTCTCTGCCGAAGAAGGAAACCTTGCCGCTGTTCGGCTTATAAAAGCCTGTGATGCAGTTGAAGAGGGTGGACTTCCCTGCCCCGTTCGGTCCGATGATGCTGACGATTTCACCTTCTTCAATGAAGAAGTCGATGTCCTGATTCGCCGCCAGACCGCCGAACCATTTCGTCATCCCTTTTACATCCAAGCAGATTGCCTTGTTCATTTTATTCTATTCCCTATTCTGGAAAGGAGTCCCCATACGCCCTGAGGCTGGTAGACGGAAATGATGGTTATCAAAAAACCGTAGATCAGCATGTCAACACCAGTTCCCCTGTGACCCAGCCATACGCGGGTGACCTCGGCGATCGGAATAAGCACGGCGGCCCCGATGACGGGACCCATTATAGAACCGGCGCCCCCGAGCATGGACAAAAGCACGATCTGAATGGATATCGCCAGGAGCATGACACTTTCCGGATCGATGTAAAGCACATACTGCGCATAAAAGGTGCCGGCCATGGCACTCAAGAAGGCACTGATCATGATCGCGATGAGACGGTAGCGGACAACGTTCACGCCGAGGACTTCAGCCACATCATGACTCTCCCTGATGGCGCGAAAATAGTAGCCCATCTTCGATGTCGCAACAAAATAGCAGACGACCAGAGCGAGAATCAAAAAGGCCAGCATGATGTAGTAATATGGCACCTTCGAGTTGTGGAACATGAAATTGATGAAGGATTCGTCCAGCATCGGGAGAGATATCCCTTCGGCGGCATTTACCAGTGTCCAGTTATTGAAATGTACCCGCACAATTTCGGCAAAGGCAATACTCGCAATGGCGAAATAATGGCCGCGCAGATTGGAGCAGGGATAGCCAATGGCGGCGGCAACGAGCGCGGCTACCACACCTCCCGCAATCAGCCCGATCCAAGGATTCACATGGAACGTCATCAGGAGAAAGGAAGAGGTATAGGCGCCAATTCCGAAAAAGGCCGCCTGACCGAAGGAGAACATGCCGGCATAACCGCCCATGATGTTCCAGGCCACGCCCAGCATGGCATACATGAACACCAGGATCATGACCTGCAAGGGAAATATCTGTGTCACCACCATCGGAAAGATGAGGAGCAGAACCAGGACTGCCAGCCCGACCGTTATTTGTCTAAGGGATAGGTTCTTCATACATTACCACCCTAAGAGCCCCTGAGGCCTGATCCAGATCGTGATGAGGTAGATCATAAAAACGATGGCGTACTTGTATGCCGGATCAAAGAAAAAACCGCCCAGTGTCTGCGCCAGCCCGACCAGAACGCCCGCGATGAAGGCCCCTTCTATGCTTCCGAAACCTCCCAGGGCAACGATGGAAAAAGCTATCAGTCCGAAAAGACCGCCCACCTGGGGATAGATATAATAGTAGGTGGACAAAAATGCGCCGGCCACTCCCACGAGGGCGGCCCCTATCCCGAAGGACAGGGAGTTGATGCGTTCCGTATTGATGCCCATGAGCAACGCTGCTTCCCGGTCCATTTCCGTCGCCAGAATGGCCTTGCCGGTCTTCGACTTTCTCAGGAACAGGAAAAGGCATACCGACGTGATTATGCTCCCAATGGATGCGACTGTTTTGGGAATGCTCAAATTGAGCTCCCCGAACTCCCAGGTTCCCTGAAGGATAGTCGGGGGAATGAGACGGAAATCCGGCGTCCACAGGTAAACGGCCAGGTTGGACAGGAAGATGCTGATGCCGAAGGTGACGACCAGTTGTGCCAGCATCGGTCCTTTCATCACTTTGCTCACGATGAAACGGTAGATAAACATCCCCATCACAAAAAGGAGAAGAAAACAGATCGGTATGGAAAAGAGGGGGTCCAGGCCATACACGCTGAATAGCCAGAAGGAGGTAAACATCCCGATCATCAGGAATTCACCGTGGGCAAAATTGACGATATTCATGACGCCCCAGATGAGGGTGAGACCGATGGCGATTAAGGAATACATGAAACCGATCAATAAACCGTTGACAATCTGCTGGAGTAATTGCTCAGGCATGATTTCGTTCCTTGCAAGCGCACCGACAGGCGGGTTTAGAACGGAGACCCGCCTGTCAATGGCTAATCACAATAGGAATTATTTCTTTTTACCTTTCCATCCGGGGAAGGGCCAGACGACATCCTTGGCGGCCGATGCAAATGGCCAGACGGTCACGTATTGCTCGTTCTGAACCTGTACCAGTCCTCCCTGGGCGTAGATATTCTGGTGAGACTGCGGATCGAACTTGATTCCCTTCCAGGGATAAATGACCTGATTGGCGGGGATATTCGTTTCCAGAAGCGCCTTTACAACCGCCTCGCTGTTGGTGGATTTCGCTCTATTGATCGCGTCAGCCAGAACAAAGGGAGCCATGAAACTGCGGGCTGCATTTTCGCTCATATCTATTCCGTATTTCTTCTTGAAAAGCTGACTCACTTTTGTCACAAGAGGTTTTTTCTTGCCAAGGTCCAATGCAAAGGTCGAACGGACGATGATATTATTGCCGTCCGCTCTCACGGCGGGTAAATAACCAGGTTCGATGTAACCGGCCATGGTAAGAATGCCTTTCGGGGCGAAGCCCATTTCCTTAAAGGTCTTGGTGAAGAGGATGGCATCAGTGATATAGGAGGCGTGCATCAATACATCGGGTCTGCTCTTAATCAGATTACCCACCTCGCTTGTCACATCGGTGGCGTTCGCAGCATAGGAGATATCGGCCACGACCTTATAGCCAAATTCCTCTGCGTATTTCCTGGCATACTTGCCCACATTGGAACCGAACTCCGTATTTTCATACAGGATGGCGACGGTCGCAACTTTCTTACTCGTTTTTTTCTCAACATCTTTCAGGAACTGGAACCAGTCCTTCGCAAAGATTGCGTCATGGGGACTGACCCTGAAGAAGTATTTGAACCCTCTTTCCGTCAGCGTGGGCGATGAAGAATCGGAACAGACGTAAGGCACTTTCAGTCTTTCCGTAGCCTGGCTGGCGGTCTTGGTAACCGAGCTCTGATAGGCGCCAATAATGGCGACGACCTTCTCCTGGGTGACCAATCTTTCGGTCTCGGACATGCCGTTTTTCGGCTCCCCTTTTGTATCGGCGTAGACGACTTCCAGCTTAGCTCCTCCCAGATTGGGAAGGCCGCCCGTTTTCGCCATAGGCAGATCGAGTTCTTTGCCGTATTTGCCGTTGATGATATCCACAGCCAGATCAACGCCTCTCTTGCAATCCAGCCCTGTCGAGGCAATATTCCCGCTCAGAGGATAGACACCCCCGATCTTGATGACGCCCTGCGCCAGCACCAGTCCTGAAAAGACCAGAAGCAGAGACATGGACAAGCAGATTGTAATCCAACTCTTCGCCTTCATCGTGATACCTCCTTTTTTAATATGATTGTTCATGATTCTATCGATCCCGCAACATATTACAGATCGTGACACCTTGAAGACAAGGCGTACAAATATTAAGAGGTTAGGCGTACAGAAATATACGCCCTATGCAACACAAGCCCCGTTTCTCTAACATAAAAGATTCAGTCGAGCAAGATGATTTGCAGGTCCATCACATTGGTGCCTGTGGGACCCGTGATAAAGAGGCCTCCTGCGGCCTTGAAGAAATGATAGGAGTCGTTATTCTTCAAGTAATCCCCCGGGTTGATTCCGGCAACTTCCGCCCTCTCAATGGTACCGCCGTCGACAATGGCACCCGCAGCGTCTGTGGGGCCGTCGGTACCGTCCGTGCCGGCGGAAAGAAGGGTTATTCCCTTCATGCCTTTAATCTCCTGCGCAAAGGCGAGGGCCAGTTCTGTATTTCTTCCCCCCAGGCCGTTTCCCCGAACAGTCACGGTTGTCTCCCCGCCTGAGATGAGACAGATCTTTCCCTGAGACCCTCCGGCAAATCCCCGGCGCGCTTCGATTGCTTTGCGGGCAAGCCAGGTGGCGGCGTCTCTCGCCTCACCCTGCAGATCCGCGGAGATGACTGCTGTCTGATACCCTAGGCCTTCGGCTTCTCTTTTCGCCGTTTCAATCGCTTTTTTGTTGCTTCCGACAATGATGTTTTGCACCCGCGCAAATACAGGATTGCCTTCTTTCGGCGTCTCAGGGATTTCCCCTGCGGCGCCTCTGATCAAGATGAGGCGGGCCTTTTCAGGAATTTTATCTCCCAGGTCATAGCGTTTGATAACCTTCAGGGCGTCCTGGAAGGTCGTCTGATCAGGTGATGTCGGACCGGAGGCGATCACATCCAGCGGGTCGCCGACGACATCCGAAAGAATCAAAGAAAGAACTCTCGCCGGATAGGCGATTTCGGCGAGCCTCCCACCCTTGATCCGCGAGAGATGTTTCCTTACCGTATTCAGGTCCTGGATATTGGCGCCGGTCTTAAGCAGCAACTGCGTGATCTGCTGCTTTTCGGCTAAGGAAATATCCTTGTGCGGTGCAACCAGCAAGGCAGAGCCTCCGCCGGAAATCAGACAAACAACTAGCGTCGCGCTGTCCGCTTTTTCGAGAAGGCCGATGACTCTTTCCGTCGCCAGGACACCCTGAAGGTCCGGAACGGGATGGGCCGCCTCGAATACCTCGATCTTATGGGAGACTCCTGCTTCCGGCACATGGCCATACTTGGTAATCATGATGCCTTTCGTCAGAACATCATCCGCGAAATCAGATACGGCCTTTGTCATCGGATAGGCCGCCTTGCCGAAACTGATGAGGTATAATTTCCCGTAGTTTCCCTCACGATAGATGGAGCGGATCTGATCGATACGCTCTTTGATGAGCCCATAGGGATCGATCGCCTTCAACACTGCATGAAAGACGTCCGCGGCTTTCTTTTGACTGAGATCATTTTTCATAGACATGGAACCCTTCGAGGAACTTTGACAGAAAATGATTGATGCAGAAAAGTCACTTACCTTTACGATAACCGGTAAACTTCGTCAATTTGTTTTTTATTTGATGAATTTTTTGCCAAATTGATTATAATAGCATCAGCCTGGATGCGCGCTGTGAAGCGGCCTCGGGCAGGAAAAACAGTCATAGCTTGAATCACCTTCATGAGAAAAGAGAGACAGACAATGAAATTCATGGGCTACCGCCGTTCCGACGGAACCGTAGGCATCAGGAATCATGTGATCATCATTCCATCCGTAGTTTGTGCAAACCGCGTGGCCAGGGGAATATCCCAGCTTGTAACAGGCGCCACCTGGGTCGAGCACCAGCACGGATGTACGCAGCTCGGGGCCGATGCGGCGTTAACCAGACGGGTTCTCGTTGCCCACGGGACACATCCCAACGTTTACGGCGTCGTGGTAGTCGGTCTTGGTTGTGAAACTTTACGAGCCCAGGATATGGCTGCGGAAATGAAGGAGACATGCCCGGATAAACCGGTCCATCTCGTGATCATCCAAGATGAGGGCGGGTCTCTTAAGGCGATAGCGGCAGGGGCGAGCGCCGCACGCGAAATAGTCGGCGGCGCTTCTTCCATGGAACGCACACCGAGCGACGTCGCCGAGATCATCCTCGGAACCGAGTGCGGGGGATCAGATGCCTGCTCCGGCATATCAGCCAACCCGGCACTGGGTGTCGCCTGCGATCTTTTGATCGACGCCGGTGGAAGTGTCATCCTCGCGGAGACGACGGAACTTATCGGCGCCGAGCATCTCATCGCCGCCCGGGCCGTGAGCGAGCAGGTTGCAGCCCGCTGTTATGAAGTAATAAGGAGATGTGAGGATTCGGCAAAGGCCATGGGTGTGGACATGCGGGGCGGACAGCCCACGCCGGGAAATATTGAAGGCGGCCTGTCGTCGATCGAAGAAAAATCCCTCGGCTGTATCTACAAGGCGGGCACGAAACCGCTCCAGGATGTCATAGACTATGCCATGCCCGTGACGAAAAAAGGGCTTATCTGGATGGATACGCCGGGACAGGATATCGAGCAGCTCACAGGGATGGTCGCCGGCGGCTGCCACATCGTTGTCTTCACGACAGGGCGCGGCACCTGCTGCGGCTCGCCGATTGCACCGGCCATCAAGGTGGCGACGAACACGGCGCTTTTTGAAAAGATGAAAGACAATATGGACATGAACGCCGGCGCCATCATCACCGGCCACGAATCGATTCGAGAGGTAGGCAAACGGATTTTTGCGGAAGTTCTGCAGGTCGCCTCTGGTAAACTTGTCAAGGCGGAGAGCCTGGGCTTCAATGATTTTGCCATCAAGCGTATCGGACCGTCGATGTAAAGAGAAAAACACTAAATATGTTCCGGGAGGGTTTGGCAAATCAACATTGAAGAAGACTGTTAAAGGTGTTAAATCATGGTGACGAAAAAAGCGATTGTGATGGAAGGAATTGACAATGTGGCAGTCGTCGTGGAACCCATCGAAGCCCCTGCAGAGATAGTCGTGGAAGCGGCGAGCGACAAGATCGTTGTGCATATTACAGACAACATCCCCTTCGGTCACAAATTCGCCATTCGAGATATTCCGGAGGGCAGCCTCATTCTTAAATACGGTGAGCCTATCGGCGTCGCCCGCATAGACATTAAAGCCGGGCAGCACGTACATGTTCACAACCTGGAGAGCAAGCGCGGACGTGGTGATCAGTAAACAGGCAGACGGTTTTTTTCTTGCCTGCATACGGGCTAGGCCTTGCCGCCATGAAGAGCATCAAGAGATTTCTCGATCCGGAGTGTCTCTTTTATCCCGGCAAGTTCTTTCTTTAGTGTTGAATGAAAATAAACGACAGAATAAAGGAGCGAGCGATGAAGAAAATCGGCTGGATCGGCACAGGCGTCATGGGCAAATCCATGTGCATACACATTCTGAAAAATGGCTATCCGCTCTCCGTGTATAACCGGACAAAAGAAAAGGCGGGAGAACTGTGCAAGGAGGGCGCCGCCTGGCTCGCCACTCCCGGAGATGTCGCGGCCGCAAGCGATGTAACATTCACCATGGTCGGCGAACCGGCGGATGTGGAGCAGGTGATCCTGGGAAAGGGAGGGGTGCTGGCGCGGAGCCGTCCGGGATCGGTTATTGTGGATATGACCACGTCCGAGCCGTCCCTTGCCCGCCGGATTTATGAAGAAGCGAAGGGCAAATCTGTTTCGTCTCTCGATGCCCCTGTCTCCGGGGGCGATATCGGAGCGCGGGAGGGCACGCTGGCAATCATGGCAGGCGGTGATGAAGAAGCCTTCAAGCGGGTGCTCCCGGTCTTTGAACTGATGGGCAAGAATATCGCTTACATGGGCGGACCGGGCATGGGACAACACACCAAGATGAGCAACCAGATCGTTATCGCCGCCGCCATGGTCGGTGTCGTGGAGTCACTTCTCTACGCCCGCAGAGCCGGATTGGACCTTGACGCCGTCATCGACATCATCGGCAAAGGCGCGGCCTCCTCCTGGTGCCTCAACCAGCTCGGACGCAGGATCGTGAAGGGCGACTTCGCCCCCGGCTTTTACATCCGTCATTTTGTAAAGGATATGGGCATCGCCCTCCTGGAGGCGCGAAGGATGAAGCTCTCTCTTCCCGGCCTGGCCCTGGCAAACCAATTCTACATCGCCGCTATGGCGGAGGGGCTGGAGACGGAAGGCACGCAGGCCCTTTACAAGGTGCTTGATAGATTGAACCGTCCCTGACCGCGCTTAAAAGCGGTTATCGGCGCTAACAGTGCTGGTGTTTTATGCTGTACTTCGGCCGCTTGCATATCAGCATTTCTAATTCTTAAAAGGTTGCGTTTTTCACAAAGTAAACCTTGCACTTTTTCATTGACATAATCATTGCGGTATGTTCCTTTTTGAAGTATCCGCCGGTAATAAATCCACGGATGTTGAATAGGGGACAAAAGTTGGGCCACTGTATTAATGAGTTTTTAGGAGATAGGCAGAAGAGTTTATTCACTCATATGTTCATTTGTTGCCAATGCTATAAGTATATAACGGGGTCTTGAAAATGCATAGCGAAAACTTGAAAAATAGAAAGTTCAAAACATTGCGGATGATTTTGTTTTTGTTGATTGTATTTTGCGCCTTCGCAATTTCAAAGGAGGCGCTCGCCCATCCCGGTGTCCTCGACGTTGGAGTAAGCACAAACCAAAGCACGTGGGCATTTACTCAACCGCTCCAGTCCACAAATGTTAAATTCTGGATGCGCGTCCAGAGACAGGGAAATCTGAGCCGGTTTGGCACCTTCGATTACTATTTCAAAGTCCAGGTACTCCGTCCGGATGGAACGGATGTATGGAATACCCGGTATGGCTTCAATGAGCAGGGATATTCTGAGCAGGAATTTAGCCTGCCTGCCCTGTTTTACGAGCGGAGCGCCAACAGATCAAACCTTTCCTTTGGCATATGGAAGATCAGAATTGCACTTGAAGAAAAGGATTCACGCAATGAAGTGTCGGCGAAAGAATATTCCTTCAATTTCGTTGATGGCAAGAACGCCTCAAATCAGCCGCCGTCTATACAGGCAGGCAAATCAGGCGGCCCCTTCCCTGTTCCCCCATTCAAATATCAGCGCTGGGATTTGAAGGGCTGGGGTGTGGGAATATACGATGAAGCAGTAACTGGTCCGGATTCTTACGACAAACAAATCAAAGTGCGTGAATCGAGAAAAATCTTTTCCGTAAAAGAAGCAATGAATGCCTGGAATCAGGGGCACATATTCGGTGCATGGCTGACAGGGCCCAGCGTCTCAACGTATCGCAACAGTAATAATAATCCACTCTACCTGTTCGGCTATATCCTTTATCGTCCAAATGGCGACGCCGACGGGAAGAACCCTCAATCCCGGCAAAATTCATACTGCAATAACCCTGGCACTGTCGCTTTTCCGTTCGATCTCAGGCAGCCTGGCAACTACCGCATTGAATATTTTATCCGTGATCGTGACAAGAATTATTGGGAGGAGGCATCGTGGGTTTCCATTGGCAGCATCTCCTTTACGCTCACAGAATAAAGCCGCGCAGCAGTTTGAGACTGCATAACCGAAAACTCATTTCACCTTGGCATGACGTCAGGTGATCCTTTCCTGTTGCGCTCTTTCAATAGGAAATCGATGATATTTCGAAAATATCAAATTTCACACTTCACAGGTAAAATGGACTTAGTACATCATTTCATTATNNAATGACAATAGTACATGGAAATTTCCGAACTGTGGCATAAAATACGTAACCGACTTTTATGAACCAGTGTACTAAGTACGAAGATGCTACATGAGGAGCATCAATAGCCCCAGAAGCCCCATAAGGACAAGCAGGATGCTCCTGTAAGTTTCTTCCCTGATTCGTCCGTAGAGAAATGATCCTACCCAGGTCCCAAGCAGCAGGAGAGGAAGGGCTGCAAGGAAGTACCACAGAACCATGCCCGTAACGAGCCCGCCTATGGCCTGGAAGATGACTACCACAATGCCGGAGATGACGAAAAATCCCTGAAGGGTAACCTTGATCTGATCCTTGTTCCAGGGCTGTAGTGACGTGTAGATGATAACGGGTGGACCGGAGGCGCTAATGGCGCCGCCAAGGCATCCCGCTGCGAAGCCGAACAGATACGCCCATACCGGCGCCACAAACCGGGCAGCAGGTCTCAGAAGGAGACTATACAGCGCGTAGGCGATAAGGACAACGCCGACTGTCCACTGAATTAATTGTGTCTCCGTCCGATTCAGAAACCACACCCCCACCGGAGCGCCCGGGATAGACCCCAGACAGAGGGGGTATATCTTTTTCCAATCCCAATGTTGTCTAAGTTGCACCAGAAGGAATATGGTCAGCGCCACTCCAAAGAGTGCCACCACCGGAATGGCGGTCTTCACTTCCAAAAAGAGCGCCAAGAGCGGCAGAGACAAAAGGACCGAACCAAACCCTGAAAGTCCCTGTATGAATCCGGCGCAAAAGGCGACAACGCCGAGGAAGAGATAAATTTCCATAATTATAAAATCAGAATTGCCTATTTATAATATAAAAAACATCCTCTTTGAGATCCCTCATCGAAAAGAGCGGCAAATATATCTACTGAGCCTTATCAATGCAAGCAATCTTCCGTCAGTCCTTACTTTTCATCAACTGCTGATCGTGAGAACCAGCGGGTGCAGTCACCCCCACTCAAATTTTCTATTTTTCGGCAAGAATTATTTCTCAATTTTCCCCGTCGTCTAACATTTTGTCGGCAATAATCAAAACCATAGAACTCTGATGTAGAATGTGGTAAAAACCTCGCAGCATGTCACTTTGTTCTTTAATTTCCCCAAGAGCCAGAAGGAACTCTCGAAAGGGCGCAGTCGATAAATTTTGAAGCAGTGTTATTTCAGCCGAGAAAGAATTTTTTCATTCAGATAAAATCATGGAGAAAAAGAAATGAAGTCCCATGCAGACCATGGCCGAAAGGCTGTCCTCATTGACGGTTGCCGTATCCCATTCCTCCGGGCTGGGACAGGCTACAGAGACCTTATGTCCTACGACTTGGGAAGGCTCGCCATCGCGGCTCTTGTCAAACGAACGCAGGTCGAACCTGAAAAAATCAATCGCGTCATTATGGGAGCGGTAATTTCCAATCTCGCAACGACCAACGTTGCCCGCGAGGCCGCACTCGGCGCCGGTCTGCCCGTAAGCATTCCCGCATTTACTGTTACCATGGCCTGCATATCCGCCAATGTGGCAATAACGACCGGCGTAGATCTGATTCAAACCGGCCAGGCTGACATAGTGATCGCCGGGGGAACGGAAAGCACGTCCGATATTCCCATCTGTTACCGGAAGCCCATCAGAAAAAAACTCATGCAGGCCCAGAAATACAAGGGGCTCAAGGATTATCTGGAATTTCCAAAAGGCATCGGACTTAGAGACCTGCTGCCGGAAATCCCCGCCATTGCCGAATTTTCCACGGGGCGAACGATGGGAGAAGATTGTGACCGTCTTGCCGCGCGCCTCCATGTCAGCAGAGAAGAGCAGGATCGTTATGCCGTCCGTTCCCATTTGGCGGCTGCACGGGCGACGGCCGAAGGCACCTTGAGCGGCGAAATGGAAACCGTCCTGGTGCCCCCTGACTTTAAACCTATAGATAAAGACAACGGCTTCCGGGGTGACACCTCCTTAGAAAAGATGGCCAGCCTGAAACCGGCTTTCGTGAAAAAATACGGGACAGTGACGGCCGGGAATGCCTCTTTTCTTACCGATGGAGCTGCCGCTTGCCTCCTCATGGCTGAGGAAGTCGCCACGTCGCTCGGCTATACGCCCAAGGCCGCAATCCGCGCCTATGCCTACACGGCCCAGGATCCCTATGAGGAACTTCTTTTAGGACCCGCCTACGCAACACCGAAGGCGCTCGAAATGGCCGGGCTCGGACTTCAGGATATGGACGTCTTTGAATTTCATGAGGCCTTCGCCGGACAGATCCTGGCCAACTTGAAGTGTCTTGCATCAGACGAATTTGCCCGGGAGAAACTCGGCAGATCCGAAAGAGTCGGGGACGTCCCTCTGGGGAAATTCAACACTCTGGGAGGTTCCCTGTCTTTGGGGCACCCCTTCGGGGCTACGGGAGCCAGGCTGGTCACTACGGCAGCCAATCGACTCATCAGGGAAGACGGTACTTTCGCCCTTGTCGCCTCCTGCGCCGCAGGAGCCACAGGAAATGCAATTATCCTGGAACGAAAGAAATAAAATATACGGAGACCGCAATGTCCTACGCAGAGATCGAGAAAGAAAACGGTGTGGCAGTCGTCTGGATGGATCAGCCGGGCGAGAAGGTCAATAAGATCTCCATCGACCTCGTGGATAAATTCAAGACAATGCTTGACGGCCTCGAAGACGACGATAGTGTGAGAGGGATCGTCCTGATCAGCCGAAAACCGGATAACTTTATCGCGGGTGCGGACATCGAGAAATTCAAGGACATGACAAGTCCCGCGGAAGCAGAGATGCTGAGCCGCCAGGGACACGTGCTTCTAAACCGGGTGGCGGCTTTTCCCAAACCCATTGTGGCTGCAATCCACGGAGCAACCCTGGGCGGCGGTCTCGAAGTGGCCCTCGCCTGCCATTACCGCATTGCCAGTGATGATCCCAAGACCGTACTTGCCCTCCCGGAAGTGAAGTTGGGGCTTCTCCCGGGAGGCGGCGGCACCCAGCGGCTTCCCCGCCTCGTCGGATTGCAAGCAGCCCTGGACATGATGCTCACAGGGAAAAATATCTATCCCCAGCAGGCGAAGAAAATGGGGCTCGTGGATGATCTCATCCATCCTTACGGACTTCTCCAGGCGGCGAAAAAGGCCGCCCTCGATCTGGCCGATCAACCTCTTAAGCGCAAAAAAAGACAGCCCCTTCTGGCGAAACTATTGGAAAGCACCTCCCTCACCCGCAACGTTGTTTACAGGAAGGCAACAGAACTGGTGCAGAAACAGACTTGGGGAAATTATCCGGCGCCCTTCAAGATCATTGAGTGTGTAAAAGCGGGAATGGAAAAAGGTCTGGATGCAGGCATTGAGGCGGAAACAAAAAATTTCGGCACGCTCGTAGTGACCCCCCAGTCCCGTGAACTGATACAGATCTTCCTGAGCATGACGGCTATGAAAAAAAATCCTCTCAAGGATAGGGTGCGTCCTGTCAAGAAGATCGGTATTCTGGGAGCGGGACTCATGGGATCGGGGATTGCCAATGTCAGCTCCACAAACGGTATGGAGGTGCTTCTCAAGGACGTCAGCTATGATGCCGTTGGACAGGGAGAAAAAGCGATCTGGAAGGATCTGGATGGAAAGGTGAAAAAGAAGGCCCTGTCGCCGTTTCAGCGGGACGTGACCTTCAGCCTGATTACTGGGACCACGGACTACCGGGGTTTCGAAAAGGCGGACTTGATTATTGAGGCCGTATTCGAGGACTTGGAACTCAAGAGAAAAATTCTCGCGGAGACGGAAGCCTCTATTAAAGAGGATGCCATCTTTGCCAGCAATACGTCGTCCCTTCCCATCGGGGGCATCGCTGCGGCAGCAAGACGCCCGGAACGGGTCATCGGGATGCATTACTTTTCGCCCGTTCCCAAAATGCCGCTTCTCGAAATCATCGTGACGGAAAAGACGGCGGACTGGGTAAAGGCAACGGCGCTTGATGTGGGTATCAGACAGGGCAAGACCGTCATCATCGTCAACGATGGTCCCGGCTTTTATACAACCCGTATCCTGGCGCCTCTATTGAACGAGGCATTAGAAGTTCTTAACGAAGGGGGAGACATAAAAGAAATCGATAGAGCCATGCGCCAATTCGGCTACCCCGTGGGACCCATTGCCCTCCTGGACGAGGTCGGTATTGATGTTGGAGCCCATGTCTCAAAGGTCCTGGGCCCGCTTTTCACTGCGAGAGGCGCTCAACCGAGTACGGCCATGGAAAGGCTCTTCCAGGCCGGGTACAAGGGCCGGAAAAACAACCGGGGCTTCTATCTCTACGGCGATCGGTCAGGGAAAGAGAAGAAGGGCGTTAACGAAGATATCTATGACTTCTTCGGCGGAACTAAGCGAAGAAAGTTTGATGTTCCCGAGATCCAGAACCGGCTGTCCCTTGCCATGATAAACGAGGCAGCCCTCTGCCTCCAGGAAGACATCCTGCAGTCACCGCGGGACGGCGATATCGGCGCCGTTTTCGGTCTAGGCTTCCCTCCCTTTCTCGGGGGACCTTTCCGCTACATAGACAGCATGGGACTCCCTAAAATTATTTCCCTTATGGAGGAACTGGAAAAGCAGCACGGAGCGCGATTCTCACCGGCCCCGATTTTCCGTGACCGCAACGCGAAGAATCAGAGGTTCTATATGTAATGCTGCTCTCTCAATATCATTAACTCAAGGTAAGAATGAGTCAAAATCCCCCTCTGCAAAATGAGGAGGTAATGTAGTGCTTACGACAGCTCGCCCCCTTTGACAAAGGGGGTTGGGGGGATTTCTCGGCACGAATTACTTAAGTCCACGACGTTAGCTCAAGGCTGATAACAATTTGAAAGTTGAAAACCGCATGACATTCAAAAATTTCAATCAGGTTCTCCTGAACAATTTTTCCCGGTATGAAAAGGACCCGGCGTTGATGTTCAAATCCGCCGGGCACTACAAGACGATATCCTACGGTGAATTCGGGGATATCTGTTTCCGCATCGCTTCCGCTTTGATGAAGAGATGTCTCCAGGCCGGCGACCGGATAGCCATCTTTTCACAAAACCGCATGGAATGGGCCGAGGCCGATGCTGGCGCGCTTTTAGCCGGCGCCATCAACTCTGCTATTTACGCCTCCTCCCTCCCCGAGGAAGTTGCCTTTATTATCCAAGACCTGGAAGCCTCGTTCGTCTTCGTCGAGGATGACATGCAGCTCCAAAAAATCCTTGCCGTCAGGGCAAATATCCCCAGCGTCAAAGGTGTCTTCGTTTTCTCCGAACCGTTTACAGCGAGCGATCCCTCCTGGGTCTTTCCCTTTTCGGTTCTCCTGCAGGAAGAGCCTTCACCTGAGGCGGTTGCGAGAATCCATGAACTCGCCGAAAATATCAGCGGTGAAGACGCCATGTGCATCATCTACACGAGCGGGACGACGGGCAACCCGAAAGGCGTCGTCCTCACACATAATAATTACGTCAGAACACTTGAAATACTGATTGAACACGTACGAGATATAAGTAAACTTAAACGGAACATCAGTTTCCTTCCCCTCGCCCACGCTATGGAGCGTTTCGGCGGATATTACCTGCTTCTCTATACAGGAGGCTGTATCGCCTACGCTGAAAGTATCGACACCATCAGCGAAAATTTCCGGGAGCTTAAACCAAATTTCTTCATCGCTGTCCCCCGCGTCTTTGAGAAGATTCATGCCAGAATCATGCAAGGCGTACGCTCGGCTTCTCCCATAAGAAAGGCTGTCTTCTCCTGGG
The DNA here is from genome assembly GCA_003142295.1 of Syntrophaceae bacterium. Lineage (GTDB taxonomy): Bacteria > Desulfobacterota > Syntrophia > Syntrophales > UBA2185 > Fen-1135. Next base: position 5,642 of record PLLV01000123.1, on the reverse strand, counting down.
CTCTTAGTGTGGGAAAGAAAGCGGGACACCGTAAAATGCTCGGCGAGCCTCTTCCCTGGTACGTTAAGATTCTCTATCGCCTGGCTGACGCACTCCTCTTCAAGAAAGTGAAGGGCGTCTTCGGCGGCGAGTTAGTATTCTGTGTCTCCGGCGGAGCGCCTCTCAGCAAAGAGGTGGCGGAGTTCTTCGATGCCATGGACATCCTGATCCTGGAAGGATGGGGCGCTACGGAGGCTACGACCCCTTCCACTCTTAACAGTCCCCATGACTACCGCTTCGGCACGGTAGGAAAGCCCTTGCCCCGTGTCGAGGTGCGTCTTGCCGAAGACGGTGAGCTGGAAGTGAAAGGTCCAAATGTCTTCAAGGAATACTGGCGAAACCCGGAGGAGACAAAAGCTACATTCACTCCAGACGGATTTTACCGGTCAGGCGACATCGGAGAAATCAACGAAGAGGGCCGTGTTACAATTACGGATCGAAAGAAGGAGCTTATAATCACGTCAGGCGGAAAGAATATCGCATCGGCTCCCATCGTGAATCTGCTCTCAAGCGGCAGGTATATCGAGATGGCCTATGTCCACGGAGACCGCCGTAACTACCTGACGGCGCTCCTGGTACTGGATCAAAATGCCGTGCAGGCAATGGCCGAACATAAAGGGATCAAAGACCGTTCCTGGCCGGAATTGGTTAAGCATCCCCTGGTCGTCGAAAGAATTCAAAAAGAGGTGGACGTGGCGAACGATCAGCTTCCCCGATATATGCAGATCAAGTATTACCGCATACCCCCGGCGCCTTTCTCCATCGAAGGCGGTGAAATGACCCAGACCATGAAACTGAAAAAAAGAGTCATTGAAGAAAAATATAAAGACCTTCTTGATAGCATGTATATAGAGGGCTAAAAGTACAAGGCGACAGAAGAGCTTTTAAAACTTCCACTTTGTCATTTCGACTGCAAGGAGAAATTCTTGTCCCGACCGAAGAGAGGGATCTCTTTAAACGATACACAAGATTCCTCGCTTCACTCCTCGGAATGACACAAGACAAATATTTTCAAAGGTCTCGATAGAAAAAAGGGAGAGGAGTGTTTATGAAATCGCTCTATTTCACCGCGGATCACGAAATATTCAGGCGTATGGTGCGGCAATTCGTTGAAAAGGAGGTAACCCCGAACGCAGAGGAATGGGAGAAGAATAAACGTATTCCCCGGGCGATCTGGAACAGGATGGGGGATTTAGGATTCTTCGGCATCAATTACCCTGAAAAGTATGGCGGAACGGCGGCAGACTTCTTTTACTCCGTTGTCCTTCTCGAAGAACTGCCGCGCTCCACCATGGGAGGATTCGCTGCCGCTGTCAGCGTCCATTCTTATATGGCGGCGGAATACATACACCGCTTCGGAAGCGAAGATCTGAAACAGAATTATCTGATCCCCGCGATTGCGGGAAAAAAGATCGGCGCCCTGGCCATCACGGAACCAAACACGGGCTCCGATGTGGCGGCCATCAGGACCAAGGCCGTCAGACAGGGTGACCATTACGTCATCAACGGGTCAAAGACCTTCATCACCAACGGTGTCTTCGGGGATTTCGTATTGGTGGCAACCAAGACGGATGCTGAAGCCGGGGCGGGCGGAATCAGCCTGATACTCGTGGATCGCGACACACCGGGATTTTCCGCACGGCAACTCCACAAGATCGGCTGGCACTGTTCCGATACGGGGGAGCTCACCTTCGAAGATGTCCGCGTAGCCGTCACAAACCGGATAGGCGAAGAAGACAGGGGGTTCTATTACATCATGGAATGTTTCCAGTTGGAGCGGCTGGTCGGCGCCATCGGCTCCATCAGCGGCGCCTTTCTCGGGCTGGAATCGACCCTGTCATATATCAAAGAGAGACAGGCTTTCAACCGGCCCCTGGCGAAGTTCCAGGCAATACGGCATACGCTGGCGGATTTGCAGACGGAGCTGGAAGCGGCCCGGCAGCTCACATACTACACGGCCTGGCTCCACAGTCAGGGAGAGCCTGCTGTCCATTTCTCCTCCATGGCCAAACTGCTTACGAGCGAGCTCGCCAAAAAAACTGCCGATGTGTGTCTACAGTTCTACGGCGGCTACGGCTATATGGATGAATATCCGATCTCCAGGATGTATCGCGATGCGAGGGTGGGAACCATCGTCGGCGGCACCTCCGAGATCATGAGGGAGATCATAGCACGTATCATGATCGATCAGGTGGGTTACCAGCCCGTTTCCGAAAGACTGGAAAAACAGCAGGAAACAAATACGAAGGAATTTGCGCCCGCATCGGCAAAAGAAGAAAAAGTCATCCCCTTGCCGAAGACGGCGGCTGAAATCCTTCAATCCCTGCCCGAACGTTTTCTCCCCGAAAATGCCGGCGACTGGCAAACGGTATTTCATTTTGACATCTCCGGACCCGAAGGCGGGCAGTTCACGGTAAACATCACGAAAGGCAAATGCAGCGTTGAGTCCGGATTCAAGGGTGAGGCGAAGTGTATCGTGAATGTCTCGGACAAAGCATACCATGACATCGAATTGGGCAAGATGAAACCGGAATGGGCTTTCATGACGGGAAAGATCCAGATGTCCGATCTGGCGGAGATGATGCGATTCACTAAAATGTTTCGGAGACTCCCGAAGACGTGAGGCGACAACCGGCTCATATTATAAATGGTCTTACTGCGGCAGAGAGACCGGGATTTGATATGGGGTGAAATGTCAAGGTGAAGGCAGGGAGCGCATTCCATCAGAACAGGTTTTGGGGAGAGACGGCCGTTCTCCCGCTCCAGATTCTTGAGCCTCTTCACCTGGGCGATCTCAAAAAATCAGTGATTTGATTTTTTGTTCAGTCCTTCCTGTACTACACAAATCGTCAACCTTGATGAAAATGCAGGACTTCATCCGGTAATCTTTATAGTGAACGGTAGTCGGCGTGTAAAATAAAAATGATTCCCCAAAGGTCGGTTAGATGCATTAATTGCCGTGCAGCACATCCATCCATCTTATTGCTTCCGTATCGGTGATTTTCCCCAGGTACATCTGAGTGGTTTTAATATCCTGGTGCCTGAGGAGGACCTTTGATACCACCTCCAGAGGGATGCCGTTACGGCTGGCATAGGTGGCAGAATATCGACGCAGATCATGGGGCCGAATTTGGATTCCTATCTTTTCACCAAGCTTCCTCACCATGGATAAGGCGGAGGAATAGCATATCGGAAAAATCCTGCTCTCCAGATCATGCTGACAGCCACGGACATATTCAGACAGCCTCTTTGCGATCGATTCCGTCATAAAGGCAACTTCTATATCCTTTCCAGATTTAGGTTGCCGAATCATCAGCTTCCGGTCCGTAATATCCGTCACCCTAAGATTCAAGACCTCGCCTATTCTCATGCCGCACCTTGCCTGGAGTTCAAGTATTAGTCTGTCCCTGATTTTTTTGCTCCGGTAAATGATTTCATCCACGCTTTCTCTGCTGAGAATATCCTTCTGTTTCATCCTTGGACTTTTGAAAGCCTTGACCATGATCGACTCTTGGCAAGGATTCTTCATGGAATGCCTTTTTTCGTTGATCAGGAAATTGAAGAATGCCTTCAACTGAGCATATCGCAATCTCTTGGTTGATTTAGCCGTATGCTCCGTTAAAGCTTCCAGAAACTGGTAGATTTGATCAGGGGTGATCGCTTCCACATGAATATCAGTAAAATGGTTTTCGAGATGTTCAAGAATGTAATGGTAGCTTTCTGTGGTTCTCTTCCTATGGAGATTCTTATGTGAGATTTGAAAAATGTGAATGGCGTCTCTTACTATCATTGTCTGCCTCCTTTTTTATTGACCTTTGGGGAAACATGGATCATACAGGAATATAGAAGACAGCCATTCAGAATATTGCTTAAGCCTTCCTGTACTACACGGAGACTGGTTCTTAGGGGATGTTGCAGATTTCGAACAACAATAAATAATTATGATGTGAGAATTTTCTTGCAATTTCTGTAAACCTTTCTAATAATCAGGAAACCAGTAATAAGGTCAGAGTGTTCTATATACAATTACTTGCCATCACCAAAGAGGGCGTTACCGCCGCCTGTTGCGGATCAAAACTAATTTAAAAAAAGGGAGGATGAAAGTATGAACAAAGGAGATCTCATCAATGTGGTCGCAAAATCTACATGCACTAAGGCAGAAGCAGCAAAGGCCGTAGATGCCGTCCTTGGGGCGATTAAGAAGTCGCTGAAGAAAGGAGAATCGGTGACTCTCGTCGGGTTTGGGACGTTCAAGGTTGCAAAGAGATCAGCACGGAATGGAAGAAATCCACAGACCGGCAAACCGATCAAGATTGCAGCCAAAAAGGTCCCCAAGTTTACAGCTGGCAAGGCATTGAAAGATTCTGTGAAATAATTATAGTTATAATAAACTGCAAATAGTTGTGCTATTACACAAGAGAGGGTGGGAACAACTCCCACCTTTTCTTATTTTGGAGAATGGGTTCATTTTATTAACATCTTCCTGTTATCCACAAATCATCAACCTCGATGAAGATACAACACTTCAAACCATAATCATTAATGTTCTTTCCAAAATAATAGTGATATAAATAGGTGGTTGAAATAGTTTGGCACCGCTGGGAAAACAGAAGCTAAAGGGGAGAACAAACGTCACCTCAGTGTATATGGAAAAACCGATCCACTCGGCTCAAATAAACAAAAAGAAAGATGCTTATTATGAGAAGAGACTTTATGAAAGTGGTTGTAGGAATATCGGCAATGGCATTGTGCCCGCTTACGGGAAGAGCAGGAGCAGCCCAGATTCCCGTCAAGGCCAGGCAACTTAACCCGGGTTCTCAGGCCAAAGTTTTTCTGACGGGGGTAAGCAAGGGAGCTTCCGAACAAAGTATAAAACTTGCTGTCCGTAATGCGGCCGAGGCGGCAACCGATTTTTCATGGCTGTCCAAAGGTGATGCCGTGTTCATTAAACCGGTCAACAATTCAGGCAACCCCTATCCAGCTACCACCAGCCCAACGGCCATTGCCGCCATGGTCGAGATCCTCAAGGAGAAGGGGGCAAGAAGGATGATCGTGGGGGACATGTCTGGGGTCCAGTACGTGCGGTTTTCACCGACATCACTTTCTGGAAGCTCTCGCTCGTTGATGGTGTCTTCAGGCGTGGCCAAGGCTGTGCACGCTTCTGGTGCTGAAATGCATTGCTTCGAAGAAGGCGGGTGGAACGCCTTTTATGAGGACTTGCCTGCGACCGGATCAAACTGGAAACACGGCCTCATGATGCCGAATATCCTCAAAGAGGTTCAGCACATCATCCTTATGCCCCGCTGCTCCCGCCATATATTGGCAGGGAGCTCATTGGGCATGAAGGCCGCGGTCGGCTACTGGCGCCATGATACACGCTTGGAATACCACCGAGATGCTGCCACTCTGCAGGAGAAGACAGCCGAGGGCAATGCTGTTAAGACCCTGCGCACAAAGCAACGTCTCGTGATATCAGCGGCAGACAAGCTACTCACCACCGTTGGCCCGGACAAAGGGTATGTCTTCGAGCCTGATAACGGCTTGATAATCGCGTCTGGTTCGGTGGTGGCCCACGACATGGTTTCACTGGCTTGGCTCTTGGA
>PLLV01000173.1 GCA_003142295.1 Syntrophaceae bacterium | reverse complement strand
ATAAATAACACGGCAAACTGCCGCTGATAGCGTTGCGCAGTCTGGATGGCGTGATTAAGTATTTGGCTGAACATCAAGCGGTTAGGCAGTCCCGTCAGAGAGTCGTGTGTCGCCAGGTACTGAATCTCTCCTTCCATTCGCCTGCGCTCAGTGATATCCCGGGCTACTGCTTGAAAGCCTGAAACATGGTCATCTTCCACAAGCAACTGCGTATTTTCCCCAATCCATATTTCATGGCCATCTTTCGTGATAATGGGGAATTCATGATATGTATTTTGAACTCGATTTTCATATTGACTCGCAAAGAGCGTAATGACTTCTTTAAACTTGTCCGGGCGAACCAACATCTTATAATGCTTTCCAATAATCTCCTCTTCGCTGTATCCTGTAATACGCAGCGTCACCGGATTTACGATAGTGAAGTGTCCAGTGTCGTCCGTCCTGAATATCATATCGCTCGCATTTTCCACCAATGTCCGATACCGCTCTTCGCTCTCCTGCAGTGCCTCCTCCGCCTGCTTGCGCTTGGTAATGTCGCGAAAGGTAACCACTGCGCCTACGACTTTGCCATCCTTGGTGATCGACGTGCTGAAATAATCAACGTGGAAATAGCTGCCGTCTTTGCGCCAGAGCACCTCGTCCACTATATGGCTTTCGGTAGCCTTGGTGTAGGAGTTATACATGGGGCAGTCTTCCACCGGATAGTTGGAGCAGTCCTCGTGGGAATGATGGATGAGAGCATGCGCGCTTTGGCCTAACGTCTCTTCTTCGGCAAACCCCAGCATGCGCAGGGCGGCAGGGTTGATGAAGGTCACCCGCCCCGTAGCATCGACCCCGAATATGCCTTCTCCGGCTGCATGAAGCAACAGGCGCTTGCTCTCTTCACTTTGCCGAATGGCTTCTTGGGATCTGTCTTTGATATAGATAATGCCTGCAAAAACCATAATTAAAAAGCCTACGAAAATCGTTGCCAGAATGCCGGTCAATTTGTAAATCCAGACCCGATCTGTCGCGGTCAGCAGCACAATCGACCATCCGTCGCTGTCAATCACCTTTCTGGAGACAAAATAATCCTTTCCTTCTAAAGTTACTTCCGTGCCATCGGCAATTTCCTTTTCGGTAATGGCTGCAGAGAGTTTATTGCCGAATTGCTGGGAAGCAATCAATTTTTCTTGTGCTGTTTTGTCCAGCGGCCAAAAACTTTTTAGAACCATTTCCGGCTTGCTGGACAGAAAAATAATGCCGTCCGGATTGATGAGGAAGCAAAAGGGGTATTTACTGAAAAAAGTTCCCATATCATCAAGATCTTTTTTCATCGTAACCACGCCAAGCACTTTACCTAGACGATTCTGAACCGGGTAGCTGGCATAGAAACCCCTCTTTCCGGAAGTAATGCCCAGCGCAAAATAATGATAGAGTTGACCCTTGGCTGCTTCCAAAAAGTAAGGACGAAAACGATATGATTTTCCAACAAAGCTGTCCGGATCTTTACGGTTGGAGGATGCCACAGTCATGCCATTGGCATCCATCAGGTAGGACACGGAAGCATTTAAAGCGGAATTGTATCTGTCTAACGCGCTATTGGCATGTTCGATATCCTTATCCCTTTTAGACAGCAGTGCGGGAGCGATCCAGGGAGAACCGGCCAGGGATTTAACAGACCCTTCGATGGTTGTTACTGTAGAGGATACATAAGTGGACAGGGTTAATACTGAAGCTTGGCTTTCTCTGACGATTTCCAGCCGGGCTTTATTGCCGAGATAGTCCGTGGCAAACCAGCCGGTAACAGCGATGATCAGCAGAAGAATCATTGGTAATGAATAAATAAAAGGTCTTTTATTCATGCTTAAGAACCCTGATACATGATAGTCTTTCATCATCTATCTCTTCTGAGTTTTACTTTTCAATATAATTGACTAATTTCCTGCACAAAAGCAAGCGTATTTATCCTATTAACTGTATTGCTGCGACAGAGCTTTCAGTTCAGGAATATCAGCCTGTTGATTGTCGTCATCATATTCCTTCTTGATAGNNACTACATCCGGATCAAAGTGGCTTCCCCTCCCTTCTCCGATAATGACCAGTGAATCCTCCACAGAAAATGGTTCCTTATAGGGTCGTTTGGAGGTCAGGGCATCGAATACATCCGCGATTGCCGTGATGCGGCCGGCGATTGGTATCTCTATACCCTTTAGACTATTGGGATAGCCGCTACCATCCCACTTCTCGTGATGGCTCAAGGCTATAATCTCTCCCAGCCTGATGAATTCGGCGTCCGAGCCCTTGAGAATTTTGGCGCCGATGGTCGTATGCGTCTTCATAATTTCCCACTCTGCCGGGTTAAGCCTGGCTGGTTTCATCAGTATTACGTCTGGGATACCTATCTTACCCAAGTCGTGCATGGGCGCGGCATAAAGAATAGTTTCAATATCTTTTTCGGCAAGTCCCATGCGGCGGGCAACTGCAGCGGAATAACGGCTCATGCGCTTGATATGCGCGCCAGTGTCCATGTCTTTGTACTCGGAGGCTACCGACAGCCGGTAAATAGTGTCCAGTGAAGCTGCTTTTATCATCTCCAAGGCATGCTTTAATTCGTCGGTCCTACTGGTTACCTCGGACTCCAACTCATTCCGGTAATTACTCAGCAAGTCATTGTAGGCCTTGACCTTTACAAGGGACCGGACCCGGGCTAAAAGCTCCGTTTTATCTATAGGCTTGGAAATAAAATCATCACAACCGGCTTCAATTCCCTTTACCTTATCTTCCGTTTCCCGCAATGCGGTAACCAGAATTATCGGAAGCAGTTGATGTTTATTATCTTGCCTGACCCTGCGGGTAACCTCAAAACCATCAATACCGGGCATCATTACGTCCAGCAGCATAAGATCGATTTTATTGCCGGAAAGTTTTTCCAGCGCTTCTTCACCGTTTGCCGCACGGACAATTTCATAACCCTGCGGGGAAAGAATTGCTTCGAGAAGCTCAATGTTTTGGGGTTGGTCATCAACAACCAAGATTACTGTCTTGTCTTTCATCCTCCACCTCTCTTTTGAATCTGACTTTAAAAAACTCCACGGATGGAATTTTTCAGGAAACTCTCAAAAATAATCACTTAATATATTTAATGATATCTTCCACAAAGGTGCGCGTATTAATCGGCTTACTTATAAATCCGGTGTCGGCTATGTCTTTTATCTCTTCTATGCCTTCAGCCATTACCGAAGAAGTCACAAAAATAATTGGAATATCGCTTGTCGCTTTGTCTTGACGCAATATTCTGGCTGCTTCGGTTCCGCGCATATCCGGAAGCCGCACATCCATAAGTATTATGTCCGGTTTTTCTTTCCTGGCCATGGCGATCGCATCGGCAGCATTTTCAGCTTCAAATACATCGAAGCCGGCAACCTCCAGGAGGTCTTTCTCCAGCAGAAGATTTTTTTCATTATCATCGACAACTAATGCTCTCTTTTTCATCTCACACTTCCTCTCTGAATATAATCGGCAGAGTAAACCGGATCGAGGTGCCGC
>PLLV01000144.1 GCA_003142295.1 Syntrophaceae bacterium | reverse complement strand
TCCCGCTTCTTGCCCAGCCTTTGCACTTCCGTAGTTTCGGGAATAACGGAGACTCCGTGAGAGATATAATTAAGCAAGGAAAGTCGCGTGATGCCCTCTTTCTTGAGGAAAAATGAGGCATAGGACCCCTTTTCATCAAGAATTGAAACCAGAACATCTCCCAATTCGACAATATCCTTCTGCGCAGAGGTCGTATGCCATACGGCCCGCTCCAGGACATTTTGAAAACCCAGTGACTGGACGGATTGAGCTCCGTCCACAACCGGATTGCCCTCGCGGAGATGCTTTGCCAACACCCTTTTTAAATGCTCCGGATCGCCGCCGCATCTTTGGATGATGTCAGATCCATCATCAAAGAAAAGCGAGGCATACAGAAGGTGTTCCGGCGTTACAAACTCATGAGACCGCGTATTGGCCTCGGCATACGCACCCATGATGATTTGATTCAGACTTTCACTTATCTTCATTGTCTTCCCCCCGTCGATCAGGCCTCTTCCAATGAACATTTCAGAGGGAATTCTCTTAACTTCGCCATCGTATGCACCTGGGCTGCCTTCGTTGCGGCAATATCGTAGGTATACACACCACATGCACCGGCCCCTTTTTTGTGGACGTCGAGCATGATTTTGGTGGCTTCCGCCGCCGGCTTATGGAACACAAGTATCAGAACTTCGACGACAAACTCCATTGTCGTATAATGATCATTATGAAGTATAACCCGATACATCTTTGGTTCTTGAAGGACCGTATCGGGATCTAACTTGACATCTCTGTCATTCATTGAATCAGGATCACGATATTTCGACATACCAAACCCTCAAACTGCACATCGGTAGTTTGCCTTTTAGTCAATCTATATAGGTAATATAGAACACGGGAGGCTGGCTGTCAATGTCGTTATTGCGCTCCTGGAAACACTGTAAACTTGAATAATTAGATATTCAGATAATCTTAGGCCGTTTTCACGATAGCCGTGAACGTGTTTTCTTATGATTCCGGGTCGTTTCCGTCTTTTCGATAATTTTGTATAGTTATATGATATCCGCCCTCACCCGCTGCAAATCGTCGGACTTCGCAAACTCGCCGTGACATAGGGTAGGATAACGAATCTATTGGACAGGTATTTAAGAGACATATATTTTATCTTTGTATCCATTAATTTCTATGCTAAAAATCTGAGCCGTGAAAGATGTGCGGCAAAGATTGCGGCCTTTGGTTCCTTTTGCCATCAGTGTCTGTACTTGCAACAAGGGCTGATGCGGGATATATGTTTCTTGTCTGTCGTTAGGGCAGATCTGCAACTCGCTCGCGGAGTCACAAATTCGGTCTTGTTGCTCTATTCAGACACAAGACAGTTAGGATAGCGTGCGTGAGGATAATCAGGATAGTTTTCTGCAGGGGGTAACCTATGAACAAGCTGACCGTCGTTATGCCGTTCAGTTTGCAGTCAGGTTTTGAGAGGACGCTCCGAATCTTCATTCAATCACCGCTGATAGAGGAAGTGATTGTCCTCCATGAGGGCGGCTTCAGGCCAACATCTCCGAAGTGTCATATTATGAGAACCGCATCCCTTACCTCCGGCAAGGTATTGAACGACCTCATAGAAAGAATCAGGACAGATTTTCTCATAATAATCACAGAGCCAGCGGAAATGGAGATTCCACCCGCTACGCTCGAACGTTTTATTGACGTAGCGGAATCTACGGATTCAGGCATGGTCTATTCCGACTACCTGGAAAAGGAACAGGGCGACCTCGCTGAACATCCCGTCAATGACTATCAACTGGGAAGCATCCGTGACGAATTTGATTTCGGATACGTAATCCTTTTCTCTATCCCTGCAATCAGACGCGCATTAAAAAAATACGGCCCCATACCTGCCGTCGTTCATGCAGGATTGTATGACCTGCGGTTGAAGGTTTCTGTCGACCACAGTCTTTTCCATATTCAGGAGTTTCTCTACACGAAGAAAGAATCAGACGCCAATACGAATAAAGTAAGATCGCAGCATAAGGACCAGTTCAATTACGTCGCCCCCCGCAACCAGGCCGTACAAAAGGAAATGGAACTGGTTGCCGCAGAACATTTAAGAAATATCGGTGCCTTCCTGGAACCGTGCTTTAAGAATGTACCTCAATCGGAGNNACGCAGTGCATAGCGCCTTAATTCAGGAGACGAACTTTCTGTGCAACGTGATTGTGGTAGACAACCATTCCACTGATGGAACATCTACTATCCTGAGTGAACTTGCCGGGCGTAACCCGGCTGTGAAGCACATTATTCCGTCAAGATTTGATCTCAGCATCGGCGGGTGCTGGAACGAAGCAGTCTTCTCGGAGGTCTGCGGCCGCTATGCCGTTCAATTGGACTCAGACGATATTTATGAGAACCCCGGGACATTGCAGAAGATCATCGACGTAATGAGAAGCGGAGACTTTGCCATGGTCATCGGATCTTACACACTCGTCAATGAATCACTGCAGGAGATTCCGCCCGGTATAATCGACCACAGGGAATGGACAGATGACAACGGACGCAACAATGCGCTGCGCGTCAACGGACTGGGAGCGCCGCGCGCCTTTGATACGGCACTTCTTCGTAAAATCGGCTTTCTCAATGTGGGCTATGGAGAAGACTACGCAATGGCCCTCAGATTATCAAGAGAATATCGGATAGGCAGAATTTATGAGAGCCTCTATCTATGCCGGCGGTGGGAGGGCAATACGGACGCCCGCATCTCCATTGAGAAGAGTAATCGCTATGATGCGTTCAAAGA
>PLLV01000154.1 GCA_003142295.1 Syntrophaceae bacterium | reverse complement strand
GAAGATATACCAATTAATCATGTCGATGTCCTGAGTTTCATCAGGGATCATATCATTGAAGGCCTGAAGGAGATCGGGGCGGAGGCATGAGGCTTTAAGGAGGATTGAATGCATGAAAGCGGGTAATGGTGATTTTGATATACAAAAAGAGTTTACGGCAGAACAACTTGCAAAGCTCGATGAGATTATCAAGAAATCCAAGGATAAACCGGGCGCGTTGATTCCCGTCCTGGAAGAAGCGCAGATGGTCCTTGAATTCTTACCGATGCCTATTTTGCAGATAATTGCAAAAGGGCTGAATCAGCCGATGAGTCGTGTATACGGGGTCGTAACCTTTTATTCATTCTTTACGATGACCCCCCGCGGCAAGCATACATTGCGTGTGTGCCTCGGTACAGCCTGCTACGTCCGCGGAGGCAAATCCATCATGGAATCAGTACAAAAAGAACTCGGCGTAAAAGAAAAAGAGACAACAGCGGACAGGCTCTTTTCGCTGGAGTCAGTCAGGTGTCTCGGCGCCTGCGGATTAGCCCCGGTCATCGTCATCACCGAAGACGTCCATGGCAGGATGAAGACGCAAAAAGTCAGGGATATACTGAATCAATACCGGGAAGAAACGGTATCAGCCTAACAAATTTTTCAGATGAGGGAAACAGCTATGGCAAAACTCACGATAGCAGATTTAAAGAAGATCAAGGATAAGGTTCATTCCGAAACCTCATTGAGGGCGGGAGAGCACAGAGCCAAGGTGACAGTACACATGGGAACCTGTGGTATTGCCGCAGGCGCCAGGCCCGTCATGGACTCACTGATGGGCGCGATCGCTGAAGCTAATGTATCCGACGTCATCGTGACGACATCCGGATGCGCGGGGCTATGCAGCCAGGAGCCCATGGTAACTGTAGAACTGACGGGGCAGAACCCCATCATCTATGGCAAAATCGATGCAAACAAGATGAGACAAATCTTTATGAGACATGTCATGCAGGGAGAGGTGCAGACCCCCTTTGCAATAGCCAAAGTCTAAACATGCAGGTATGCAATGAAAGAGATAGTTACACTAAAATGTTAAGGAGGATAATATCCACATGAAAGTGTTTCGTTCACATTTTTTGATCTGTGGAGGAACCGGTTGTCATGCTTCAGGAACCGCCAAGGTCAAGAAGGCCTTGATTGAAGAGATTGACAAGAGAGGTCTTTCAAAAGACGTCAAGATTGTTGAGACCGGTTGTAATGGATTCTGTGCCCTGGGACCTATTATGGTGGCCTATCCCGAGGGCGTTGTTTATATGTCAATGAAAGCCGATGACATGCCTGAACTGGTTGAGGAACATCTGGTTAAGGGAAGGATTCTTCAAAGGCTTCTCTACAAAGAACCTACCACTAAAGAAATCATTCCGGCCATGCACGATATACCCTTCTTCGCCCTTCAGGAACTGAGGGTCTTGAGAAACAGAGGGCTCATTGACCCCGAAAACATCGATGAGGCAATCGCAAGAGATGCCTATTCCGGATTGGCTAAGGCCCTGACGGAAATGACGCAGGAGAAGATTATTCAAGAAGTCTTGGATTCAGGTCTCCGCGGCAGAGGCGGGGCAGGCTTCCCCACAGGTCTTAAGTGGAGATTCTGTTTTCAGTCCCCCAGCGATGTGAAATATGTTCTCTGCAATGCCGACGAGGGAGACCCCGGGGCATTCATGGACAGAAGCGTGCTCGAGGCTGACCCCCATGCTGTTCTTGAGGGAATGGTAATTGCCGCTAAGGCCATCGGTTCTCATACCGGCTATATTTACTGCCGCGCAGAGTATCCTCTGGCCATCCACCGATTGAACGTTGCTATCAACCAGGCCAAGGAGTATGGCCTCCTCGGTAAGAATATTCTGGGCACTGGTTTCGATTTCGATTTACAGATTTACCAGGGCGCCGGTGCTTTCGTCTGCGGTGAAGAGACGGCACTGATGACTTCGATTGAAGGCAAGCGAGGCATGCCAAGGACCCGCCCACCCTTCCCTGCTGTTGCAGGACTCTGGCAGAAGCCTTCCATTTTGAATAACGTTGAGACTTTTGCCAATATCGCACAGATCATCTTGAAAGGCGCTTCCTGGTATAACGCCGTAGGAACGGAAAAGAGCAAGGGCACCAAGGTATTCGCTCTTACAGGAGATGTGAACAATGTCGGCCTCGTGGAGGTTCCCATGGGAACCACCCTCGGCACGATTGTTTATGACATCGGCGGTGGCATCCCCGGCGGCAAGAAATTCAAAGCCGCTCAGCTAGGCGGTCCTTCCGGTGGCTGTATTCCCGCCGAGCATCTTAATGCTCCCATCGACTTCGAGCGCGTAACGGAACTCGGTGCCATCATGGGTTCCGGTGGTATGATTGTTCTGGACGAAGATAAATGCGCCGTCGACATGGCCCGTTTCTTTATGGACTTCGTTCAGGATGAGTCCTGTGGAAAGTGTACACCCTGCCGTGAAGGAACCAAGAGAATGCTCGAGATGTTGACAAACATCAGCCAGGGCAAGGGCAAGGAAGGAGACATCGAACTCTTGCAAGAGATGGCAGGTATCATCAAGAACGCGTCTCTCTGCGGCCTCGGACAGACGGCCCCAAATCCCGTGCTCAGTACCATACGTTATTTCAGGGACGAATACGAGCAGCATATCAAAGATAAGCGATGCAAAGCCGTTGTTTGCTCCGCCCTCTTCAAATCACCATGCCAGCATACATGTCCGGCCGGAATGGATGTCCCCGCCTATATCGCACTCATCCGGGCCGGTCGTTTTGAAGATGCATATAAGGTAATGTTGCAGACAAATCCATTCCCGTCCGTATGCGGGAGGGTCTGCGACCATAAGTGTCAGTCAAAGTGCCGCAGAGGCAAGCTCGATGAAGCCCTCGCCATCAAATTCCTGAAGAGATTCATTACCGATAATGCGCCCAGACCCAAAATCTCCCCCGTTTCTGTAACGAGGAAGGAGAAGATTGCCGTTATCGGTGCAGGTCCGGCCGGTCTGACGGCGGCGCGGGATCTGGCTCGCAGAGGATACAAGGTAACTGTGTTCGAGGAACTCTCAGAACCAGGTGGAATGCTCCGCTGGGCCATTCCTGCTTACAGGCTTCCAAGGGAAATCCTTGCCAGTGAAATTAAGGACAACATCAAGTCGTTGGGAGTAGAAATCAAATGCAACACCCGTGTGGGTAAAGACATTTCCTTTGCACAGGTGGGCAAGGATTTCGACTACATCTTCCTGGCTCCCGGTGCTCAGAAGAGCCAACCCATGGGCGTTCCCGGAGAAAATCTAAAGGGCGTCTACGGCGGCGTTGAGTTCCTCAAAGATTTTAATGCCAACGAGGAAGCCTGGTCAAGCGGCAAGAAAACTCTGGGTTCAAAAGTAGCTGTAATCGGCGGCGGTAATTCCGCAATCGATGCTGCCCGTGTTGCACTCCGTCTCGGGGCCGATGTAACAATCCTTTACCGTCGCGAGAGAAAAGACATGCCAGCGGCTGAGGAAGAGATCATTGCTGCGGAAGATGAAGGCGTCAAGATTGAGTATCTTGTTGCCCCTTTAAAAATCAGCGAAAAGGATGGTAAGGTGAGCGGTATAACCTGTCAGAGGATGAAGCTAGGTGAGTTCGACCGAAGCGGGCGAAAGAAACCCGCGCCGATTGCAGGCTCCGAGTTTACATTGAGTATTGACTCTGTCATTGCGGCCATCGGACAGACGTCAGACATGACCTTTGTCTCTAAGGATAGCGGTGTGAATGTCAATAAATGGTCCACATTTGATCTTGCAAAGGAAAGCAAATCTCAGACGACAAATCCGAAATTCTTCACCGGTGGCGACGCTCTGACCGGACCGGACACGGTGATCGGCGCTATTGAAGCGGGACATCAGGCGGTCAGAGATATGGACAGCTACATCAGGAAGATCAACGGTGAACCGGCTTATGCGGAACCACCTGAGGATAAGATTGAAATTCCACTTATCATTGATGAGGAAGCCGTGGAAGCTCCTCAGGCGAAGATGCCGGAGCTGCACGGGCCGGAGCGCAAACGCAATTTCAAAGAAGTTGAACTGGGCTACTTGAGAGAAGTGGCGATTCAGGAAGCGTGTCGCTGCCTGCGGTGCGATGCTGAAATCAGCTAATTTCTCTTAAGCAAGCGGAATTGATTTACCTTGAACCCCGTCCTTTGGACGGGGTTCTTTTATTGCTGCTCTGGGCAGAACAATCTGATACGACCGCGGTGCTGAAAAAAAGTTTATGATATCCAAAACAGGTTTAAGAAAATCATCATTTATGAAGTGGCAGAAATGGCAGAGATAAAAAGCACGCTGGACATTATCATGGAAAGGACGAAAAACCTGACCATGACGGACAAAGAAAAGGCATCCTTCCGGCGGAAAGAAGCGGAAGGCAAAGTAAAGGGATGGGTACAAAAATATCAGGACGGGGTAATCGAGCTTGATACCATAAAATCATACTTCGAGAAGGAGATAACAGAATATCCGGAAGTACGCCAGATTCTCAAGTCGCAACTCCTCGACTGCTTAAAACTGACTGGGGACAATGGAAGAATATTAAGACTCCTTGAAGATATCCTCGGGACAAGTACAGAGACCATTGAGAATACAATTCAATCCTTTAAGCACGAGATGGACATTCTGCGGATCAAGAGAATTGAAAGCCTGGGGAAAGAATTGAAAGAAAGGAAAATATACGGCTCTTCAGTTGCTCCCAATCCAAATCACGGCGGAGACTGGCAAGAAAGCATACTTAAGGCGGAATCAGACCTGAGGGAACAATTAAAATCTCTCGTAAGATAATAACACAATCAAGATAGGAAAAATTTAGCGGTAAATCGTACGCAGACTGGGAAGGTATACTGGTGCGCATGTGGTACGGAACGAGATGTATATGGAAGTGCTTTATATAGCCTGCCCTGAACTTGCAAAGTGGAGGATCAAGAGCAGCGCAACAGTTAAAATTTATATAATGCCGTCATAGATAATCGAACCAGTAGTTTTTTATTTTCTCGAAATTGGCTTTTACTTCCTTCTTTCCTACCACAATTTCTCCATGCCCGCAGAGAAGATAGTCGATATCCATGCCTGATATCTTTTCTATACTTTCTTTAAGCATGCCGCCATTTCCTCCGGGCAGATCAGTGCGGCCTATACTCTCCCTGAAGACCAAGTCACCGGTGAACAATGCCTTTTTCTCAGGCCAGTAGATACAGATGGACCCGGGGGAATGTCCTGGAGTCGCGATGACCTCAAAGCTGTGCTCGCCGATGGTCAAATCCCCTTCTTTAAGGAAAAAATGCGGTTCCGGAATCTTGAAGTATTCCCCGGCAAGCTCGCTGATAAAACGATGCTCTTGGTCATTCATGGCAAACATAGTCGCATTGTTAAGCCCCTGCACTGCCTCAAGATGATCAGGATGACCGTGTGTGACAATAGCCACATCGATCTTGTCAGGGGAGATGTTGAGAGCGGCAAGACTCTTCTCCACATAATCGAAGAGATGCCGATGACCGGGATCTATGAGGATTTTCAGCTCGCCATCAATAAGGTAGGTATTGCAGTTGTTCTGCGTATGGACCCTCCATATAAAGGCGTGTAGACCATCAACTATTTTCATGAGGTAATTATTCTATCAATTTTGCCAGTGATCGACTCAAATTCCTGCATTCTTAGAATTCAATACTCAGATTGACCTGCGGTTCAAAAATTTTGCCAAGCGATTCAAAAGTATCCCTGTACGATGAGTTGAGGAACATGGAGGGAAGGGATTTGATCGCATAGAGCTTGTCAACGCCACTTCCCGATGATTGGCGTACATCCACCTGCAACTGATCGAGTAAGGTACGTGAAAAAGATATACTGACATTATGAAACCTAAGAACATTCAGAGAACTGTCATCTTTTCTCTCCGTGGTATCACGGTCCATTGAAATAATCTTATCAGTTTGGATAAACTCATCCCGTGCTGATGGTATTCTATCAGCATCAACACCGACCACATATGACCCAAGTTCGGCTTTTGTCTTAAATGGTTCCCAAGCGCCAATCATTCCCGAAGCGTTGCCCTCAACGGCGCTTACAACTATCAAAAGGAACAGATACATGAACCATGCATATTTCGAACTATAGAGCTTCTTCATGTCCAGCACTCCCGCTCCAGATTACGACGGGGGAAGTATCAGTTTCTGGTCAACATACAGCACATCAGCACGCCTTATCTGATTCAGCCTTCGCAATTCACTGACGCTCGTGTTACATTGTCTGGCGATCTTATCGAGAGTGTCGCCCTTTTTGACCCTGTACACGTATGTCTTAGACTTCTTGCCGGCAGCTTTCTCTGCCTCCCCTGCGTTTGCTTCCGTATGCGGCAGTTTCAATTTCTTGCCGACATACAGAGGTTCCTGCATTTTCATTTTGTTCAGTTTCAACAGGACACCGATCGTCGTGTTGTTCTTTTTCGCTATTTTATCGAGTGTGTCACCTCTCTTCACCATATAAACTCTAGTCACTGGCGAAGGCGCGGGCGGGAGAGATATGGGTATGTCATTTGAGGCTTTAACTTCTCCATCCCTTTTTTCCTCAGTTATGTCCCTCACCGACACCGACACCTTCAAGGCACGCCCAACGTAGAGAGGCTCCTTCATCTTCATGTTGTTAAGTTTCAACAGAATACTGATCGTCGTATTATTCTTTTTCGCTATCTTATCGAGGGTGTCACCCCTCTTGACCCTATAGACCGTAGTCACTGGCGCAGACGCGGAAGGTGGAGATTTTTCACCTCCATTTGATACTTTGAGTTCCTCATCCCTTTTCTCATCAGAAATCTTTTTCTCTGCCGCCGGCACCTTCAACACGCGACCGAAGTATAAAGGGTCATCGAGCTTCATATGGTTCAGTTTCAGAAGGGTGCTGATCTTTGTGTTGTGCTTCCGTGCAATGATGTCCAGGGTATCGCCCCTTCTGATTCTATAGTCTGTGCATGGCGGCGCCTTGAATTTATCTGTTTCATCCGATTCATAGGTGGCTTCCTGATCATCTTCTTTTTTTGTTAAAACAATCTTCGGGGTTGTCGGCGTACGCACCGGCACCACAGGCAAAAACTCCGTTACAGATGCCGCTATGGCCTTTGCAATTTCCGTTTGAAATCGACTGCTCCGCAACAACTTTTCTTCTTTCGGATTTGAGATATAGGCCGTTTCCACCAGCAACGATGGAATCTCCGGCAGTTTCAGCACTATGAAGGGCGCTTCCTGGACCTTTCTAAATTTCACTTTATTTACTTTATCAAGATGTTTAAGAACACAACTGCCAAAGGTTCTTGACGAGTTGATAGTATTTGTTTGAAACATATTAAGGATGATGGGGTCCGACTCATCGCTATTCTCCCCATTCGGTGAACCTCCGATTATATCGGCCATATTTTCATTCCTTGCCAGAAGCTTCGCGGCTTCACTGCTTGCCCCCCTGACTGACAGGCAGTAAACGGAACTCCCCCTGGCATCTCTCTGTCTGAAAGCATCCGCGTGTATACTCAGAAATAGATCGGCTCCATACTCCCGTGCAATTTTCAGCCTTTTCTTGAACGGCACGTAGTAATCCCCATCTCTTGTAAGAAAGGCGCGGTAACCTTCCTCACTGTTCAAGATATCCCTCAATTTCCTGCTGATATCCAGAACGACCTTCTTCTCCTGCGTCTTCTGCTTCCCGACTGCCCCTGGGTCGTCTCCCCCGTGACCCGGATCGATGACAATAATCTTGTTCTTCCGTAGAACCTTCTCATCTTCTCTCTTCTTGCTCTCCTGTTTCTCCACATCAGGAAATTCAATGTCAATAACAATGCGGTCCGGTTTGTCCTGGAATTTCTTTTGCTTAAATACCTTCGTTATAACATTCTCGCCAAGCGACAATTCTACTCTGATTATGCCTTGAGGAAGAGGCGTAATCATTATTTTGTCGATCCCCGGCTTGTTTAAAATGAACTCATGCGGAAAGTCTTCCCTTACACGGGTTTCTTTAAGATCGATAATTAATTTTTTGTCGGCCTCGTCCACTGTATAATGGACATCATCACTCAGATCGATGACAACCCTCGTATGATCGGGTGCAGCCCAATGCCGAATATTAAGGATATTACTTTGGGCAAATACCGGATATGTGTAGAAGATCACACTCATCAGGATAAATAAGAAGGTAGCTTTGTGTACTCGTATCATATTGCTGAATCTTTTAAATTTTGCGCCAATCTATCAGATTTATAATATGATTTCAATACCCTTATGGTGACTTGGTCGGATTGGAGGTCTTGTCAAGAGAAACTGGGGGGGAAACGCAGGTCCCAAAGCACTCACTCCGACGGGCTCAAGGCATGTTCATGTAAGATAAAGATGGTTACACAGAGACAAGATGCACAAAAAAAGATTAAAATCACATCCAAGGGGCATGCCCACTTTCACACAAGGGAATTCTGTAACGTCTCCAGAAATATAAAATATATTGACAATTTCTTCTCATAATGACATTTTCCAAAGCACATATACCGGAGCCAAGTCATGAAAATTAAGAACCTATTTTCTCAAAAGAGATTTATCCTTTCCTTTGAGGTTTTCCCGCCTAAGAGGGAAGGTAATCTTGAAAGTCTGTATGTAACGATTACGGAACTGGGGGAATTGAAGCCTGATTTCATCTCCGTAACCTATGGAGCAGGAGGAAGCACAAGGGAGAAAACCATAGAAATCTCCTCCAGGGTCAAGAATGGATTTAATCTGGAAGTACTGGCCCATTTAACTTGCGTACAGTCCACGAAAGATGACATAGCACGCATTCTCGACCTGCTTAAGGAGGAAAATGTTGAAAACATCCTTGCCTTGCGGGGTGACCCGCCCGAAGGTACGGAGAGATTCATAAAAACAGAGGGTGGATTTGAGTATGCAAACGAGCTGGTCCAATTTATTAAGACCCGTGATAACTTCTCAGTGGGAGTGGCCGGTTATCCCGAAGGACATATCGAGGCACCCAACCTAAAGACAGATATGATTAATCTGAAGCGGAAGGTAGATGCGGGGGCAGATTTTATTATTACCCAACTATTCTTCAATAATGACGCTTTTTACAATTTCCGGGATTATGCAATGGCACTTGGAATTGACATCCCCATATTACCCGGGATTTTTCCCATCCTGAACTACAATCAGATCATAAAGATCGCATCTCTTGCCGGTGTCAGGATACCTCCCAGACTTGGCGAGAAGGTGGAGAAGAACAAGGACAAACCACAAGAAGTGGAAAAATACGGAATAGAATACGCGATCATTCAGGTTGATAATCTAATTAAGAACGGAATAGCCGGTCTCCACCTTTACTGCATGAATAAAAGCCATCCGGTAAAGAAAATATTAGCGGAGCTCTCTTTGTCACGGTGACTAAGAAAAAATGAAGATGCTGAGAAAGAAGTAGCGGATACAAGCCATAAGGTATATGAACACATCTCGCTTGCATCGGTTCTATGCAGATAATGAAAACCCCGCGAACAAAACCGGGCGATTAGCTCAGTTGGATAGAGCGCTGGTCTCCGGAACCAGAGGCCGCGAGTTCAAGTCTCGCATCGCCCGCCAATTACATCAGTCGTGGTTGACTAAGTCCTGGAATCACTGATAAATCGGGGCATTCTAATTCCTGCATAAAAAATCTTGATTTATTAAAAAGAATATTATAAAAGCCAAGTCCACTCAAAATCTTAATATACAGGACTCCTTGTTCGGACAAACAGTTCGGACTTTAGAGCCATGAGGAGGTAGAAGTTGAAAAGATACGAAACTATTTTTATTGTCCAGATCGACCTTCCCACCGACGAACTCAACAGCCTTATAGAAAGATACAGAGCCATCGTAACTGCTCTCAAGGGCAGCATCATCAAAGTCGAAAAATGGGGCAAAAGAAAATTAGCTTACGAAATCAAGAAACAATCAAACGGCTACTATGTCATGATCGATTTCGCAGGGAAGAGCGCCATCATCGACGAACTGGAAAGAAATTTCAAGATCGATGACAAGATCTTGAAATTCATGACAATAATGAAGGATGGCAATGTTGATCTGGCGGCGTTAGAGAA
>PLLV01000095.1 GCA_003142295.1 Syntrophaceae bacterium | reverse complement strand
CTTAATCCGTTGTTCCTGGAAAATTTTTTGATTCTCCTCTTCTACATACAATTTTGCGGCAGGATAACCGATAAGCTCTTCCTTGGGATATCCGGTCATCTCACAGAATTTCCTATTAACAAAGGTGCGAATACCTTTATTATCAACCATCCCTAAACCTTCATTCATGGTCTCAATCAGTAGCCGGTATCTCTCTTCGCTCTCCCGCAGGGCGTTTTCCGATTGCCGGATAGAGTAAAAGAGCGGTGCAATCAAGGCAACACCCGCCACCATTACGACAGATATGAAAACATCAACCCACTCATTTAAGCGGCTCATTTCAGGGGTAATTTGAATAGACAAAAAAGGCAACACATCTATGATGCGCCCTACAGCCATGAGGACAAGCCCAATCGCTATTAATATCCACGCGGCCCGGACTTCAGTTACGCGCATCAACCTAAACGCCAAAACGGCTGCTACCACTTGAAGCAAAACAGAAATGAATAAAATATATTCAATCATGCCTGACCTTCGTCACCCTGATGCATACATATAATAAAAAAATCGTAGCAGATTTTCACTGTGGGTGTAATTTCTATCACAAAAGCCTCCGCACTTGAAGGAATATTTGACCCGAATCGCTTGCCATTACGCCCCAGATTAGTCTTAGGCGTCATGCGGAATTAAGAAGGGCAGAACGCCACGCAAGTGACAATTTGCCTCTTTGCTTAATACTTGTACAGCAACAGGTTTCTACGCTTCAAGGTAATCGAGGAAATAAGCGTGTTTTTTCCAGAGTCGTCAAAAATTTTGTTGACACAACCAATAGCATATGGTAAGCGCACTCCCGTACTTTAATAGGTGTTTTCATATTGCAATAAGATCATATTTGTCTTTATTGACAACGGACGAATCCTTTAAACATCTCTTTAAGTTGGAAAATTAAATTGACCCTCCATGAAATAAAAAAGCTTCTTGACGCAGAAGTCCTGATCGGTGAAGACCAGTTGGATATGGATGTGAAGACGGCTTTTGTCGCCGATCTCATGAGTGACGTCCTTGCCTTTGCGACAGCGGGAAGTCTTTTAATTACGGGATTGACAAATCCACAGGTTGTAAGGACGGCAGATGTGCTGGATATAGCAGCTATTATTATGGGTCGAGGGAAAATGCCTTCCCACGAAACGTTCCAATTAGCAGAAGAAGTTAATATACCCATTCTTACAACTAAATATATTCTTTTTGAGATTGCCGGACGTTTGTACGAAAAAGGTATAAGAGGTTGTATAGAAAAAGTGGGGAGTAAATAACTGTAATCGTGGATGAAAAGCCTTTGTATGAAAGAAGCTTTACCGTCGTTGGCGGCAATTTCGACAATGCCGGAGAGGTGGCAAGCAATATAAAAACTATCTTGAAACAAATAGGTCTTTCTAAAGACGTTATTAGAAAAGTAGCCCTTGTTGCTTATGAATCTGAAATAAATATCGTCTCTTATGCTAAGAAGGGGATGATTCGTCTTCGCGTTGTCCCTGATTGTATTATGATAGAGGCCATAGACGAAGGTCAGGGGATTCCGGACATCGAACAAGCCATGCAACCGGGATTCTCGACTGCGAATCAGAAAATCAGGGAAATGGGGTTTGGTGCCGGAATGGGACTATGCAATATAAAAAGCTTTTCTGACGTATTTCATATCTCGTCCGAAGTCGGTAAAGGCACACACCTAAAAATGATCATTAAAGCCAATAGTACCGTTTTGAATAGTTAAGAAAAGGAGCTCAATGACGTGGATTTGGAATCTATCGTCAAAGCCTTAGATTTGAAGGTCAAATCCGGTGAAGACAAACTGAAAACAGAGATACGTGGAGGGTTCACAGGAGATTTATTGAGTGATGTCATGGCAAATAGTAAGGAGGGCGACATCTGGATCACGCGCCAGGTTCATCAAAATATCGTTGCCGTGGCCAGTCTTAAAGAACATGCAGGTATAATCCTCGCTCACGGAAGCGAGCCTGCAAAGGACACCCTCGAAAAAGCTATCAAAGGGGGCGTTCCTATAATGGTATCGGATTTGCCGGGTTTTGAGCTCACCGGCAGGATATACGCATTAATAAGTAAGAAAACCGATTAAAGCGGTAACGAGCAGGAGAAAAGGCCGAATAATGGCCTTTTCTTCGCATGGATACTAAGTCTTTATGCTCAGGGCTTTTCGTTGCGATCTCCATGTACATACGTGCCTTTCACCCTGCGCAGATTTGGATATGTATCCCAGGGCAGTGGTTAATAAAGCCATCGCCGAAAAATTGGACATCATCGCGATTTGCGATCACAATGCCTCAGAGAATACGCAATTTGTACTGAGGTCGGCTGAGGGGAAGCCCCTCACAGTCCTCCCGGGGATGGAAATAACAAGCAGTGAAGAAGTTCATCTGTTGGCTCTTTTTGATACATTGGACGGTCTGAAGAAGATCCAGGATATTATCTATGGTCATCTTTCCGGTACGAATCGAGAAGAGATATTCGGATGCCAGGCCATCGTCAATGACCTAGACGAAGTTGAGGGCTTTAACGACAGATTTCTCCTCGGAGCAACCAAGTTATCGCTACCAGAAATCATCGATCAGATTCATGGGTTCGGTGGACTTGTGATCGCCTCCCATATTGATCGGGAAAGCTTTAGTCTCATCAGCCAATTGGGATTTATCGACCCGGAAATTCATCTTGATGCCCTTGAGGTAACACACCATATAGGAATGAAAGAGGCCCGGTTAAAATACCCAGAGCTATCAGGTTACCCCTTCATTGAGTCATCAGATGCGCATTTTATTGATGATATCGGACATGGGGCGACAACGATATTTCTCGAAAGAGGTACTATTTCAGAACTGAGAATGGCCTTTAGGCACCAAGGTGGAAGATATATTCAGGAGAAATAGGTGCTTGAGATCTCCCTGCATATCCTGGATATTGTGGAAAACTCCACTAGAGCTGGTGCCAAGACCGTTTCTATTGACATTATAGAAGATACGGCAAGGGACATCCTATCTGTAAGAATACGTGACAATGGATTCGGCATGAGTGAGGATGTTCTAAGAAAAGTAATCGATCCATTTTTCACAACAAAAACGGTTCGCAGCGTCGGGTTAGGACTTCCCATGCTTGCTCAGGCCGCAGAAAGGACAGAGGGTAAGTTTATCATCGAATCGAAGGGAGGTGAAGGCACGAGGGTTGTTGCAGATTTCAAACTGAGTCACATTGACAGACAACCCCTTGGCGACATATCAAGTACGCTGGTCACATTGATTGCAGGAAATAAGGACGTGGACTTTATTTACCGTCATGAGCATAATGGTCAGGCATATATTTTAGATACGCGAGAAATAAAAAAAGAAATTGAAGATATACCAATTAATCATGTCGATGTCCTGAGTTTCATCAGGGATCATATCATTGAAGGCCTGAAGGAGATCGGGGCGGAGGCATGAGGCTTTAAGGAGGATTTAATGCATGAAAGCGGGTAATGGT
>PLLV01000250.1 GCA_003142295.1 Syntrophaceae bacterium | reverse complement strand
TCATTGATGAAGACTATATTGGCGGATGGCCATATCGCAAATATTGAAGAATCATATAGGGCGAAAAACGGCCGCGATGTTCCGGTTTTGCTTTCAGCATCAGTCATGCATGACAACATAAATCTAATTCGGGGTATAGTGTATGCGGCCCAAGATATTACCGAGCGTAAGAGGGCAGATACCGAGTTGCGTAAGGCCTACCAACAGCTCAGAGCGGCAGATGAGCAAATGCGAGCGCAATATAACAGCCTCGTAGAGAGTGAGCAATCATTGCGTGAAAGCGAGGAAAGATACAGGTATCTTGTCAAGCACGCGCCTACCGGTATCTACGAAGTTGATGTTACAGCGCGAAGGTTCTTAAGTGTGAACGATGTCATGTGTCAGTACACCGGCTATACCAGAGAAGAATTTCTGGCAATGGATTCTTTACAATTGCTCACTGAGGAAAGCACGAAAACTTTTATTCAGAGGCATCCCAAAGTCCTTGCTGGCGAACCGTTTTCGGATGGCGTCGAATACCAGATAAAGCGCAAGGACGGCAGTGAGTTTTGGGCTCTTCTAAATTCTCGTCACTCCTACGAACCAGACAACCGAATCATTGCGACGGTCATCGCGCATGACATCACCGAGCGCAAGCGGGCGGAGGAGGCGGTAATCGAGAGTGAAAAAGCGGCAAGACAACTGGCCAAAGAAAATGAGTTAATCGCAGAGATTGGAAAAATCATCAGTTCAACACTAGATATCGATAAAGTGTATGAACGTTTTGCAGAAGAAGTCCGCAAATTCATCCCCATTGACAGAATTTCAATAAATCTCATCAATCCCAAAGATAACACAGGTACTAACGCCTATATCTCAGGGACTGAATTGCCGCGTCGAAAGAAGGGGGATTATTACCCTATAGCTTTTACTGTTACAGAAGGTGTCTCTCGCGCCCGAGGGAGCGTGCTCGTCAATGAAGAAAACTATAAGTACTCTTTAGATAGATTTCCTGGTTCTGCGGAGATTTTTCAGGGTGGAATACGATCGCTGATGGCGACTCCTTTGATTTCAAAAGATAAGGTGATCGGTGCCGTTCATTATGGATCTGCCAAGCCAAATCTTTATTCGGATAGGGAGCTGAAGCTTGCCGAAAGGGTAAGTTATCAGATCGCCGGTGCCATTGCCAATGCACAACTTTATCGTGAGCGCAAACAGGCGGAGGAGGAAAGACGCAGCATGGAGGAACGCCTCCAACGTGCCGAGAAGATGGAAGCCCTGGGCACTCTGGCAGGCGGAGTGGCCCATGACCTCAACAATGTTCTCGGAGTCCTGGTGGGATATTCAGAACTTCTTCTGCAAAGTGTCCCTCAGGAGAGCCCTTTTCAAAGACACGCAATGCAGATTTTCAAAGGCGGCCAGCGCGCAGCGGCAATCATCCAGGATTTGCTGACACTTACCCGGAGAGGCGTGCTGGTCTCGGATACACTGAACCTGAACAGGGTTGTTTCGGATTTTTTACAGATGCCGGAGTTTGAGGCAATTAAGTCCCATCATCCTGGCGTCAAATTTGAGACATCCCTAGACGCAGAGCTCTTGAATGTGAAAGGTTCATCTACACATCTGAGTAAGACGGTGATGAATCTGCTTTCAAACGCTGCGGAGTCGATATCCGGGTCGGGAGAGGTGTTGATCAGGACTGAGAACCGTTACGTGGATAGACCGATTCACGGGTATGACACCACACAGGAAGGAGAATATGCTGTGCTTACCGTATCGGATACGGGATCGGGAATATCACAGGCGGATCTCGGAAGGATCTTCGAACCTTTCTATACGAAGAAGGTGATGGGCAGGAGCGGCACGGGGCTCGGACTGGCAGTTGTGTGGGGCACCGTGAAAGATCACGATGGGTACATTGATGTACAAAGCACAGAGGGTGAAGGGAGTATCTTTACCCTCTATTTCCCCGTGACCAGAGAAGCGCCGACTGAATTTGAGCAAGCCGTACCGCGGGACACATACCTGGGCCGTGGCGAACACATTTTGATTGTGGATGATGTGGAAGGTCAACGCCTTTTAGCATCAGCAATGCTTGATAGTCTCGGATATAAGGTGAGCTCTGTTGCCAGCGGTGAAGAGACTATAGCGTTTGTGAAAAACAAGCCGGTTGATTTGCTCATCCTGGACATGATCATGGATCCTGGCATGGACGGACTTGATACCTACCGGAGCATCCTTGATATCCGTCCGCGACAGAAGGCGATTATCGTGAGCGGTTTTTCGGAAACGGATAGGGTGCATGCTGCGCAGTCACTCGGTGCGGGCGCCTATATCAGAAAACCCTATCTCATGGAGAAACTGGGACTGGCCGTGAGAAAAGAACTTAGCCGATCCACATGAACACTGGAGGTATTAAGGTTCATCTTTCAACCGGTAATGTTCACCGCTTTTTTCTCGTCTATGCTGTGGACTTGTAGGTGGAGTCGGTAATCGAGTCAGGATTTCATGTGACGTTGTCTTTCCTGTAAAACCCCCGCCCTGTATGTTCACCAGGCCGCAGCACTCAAACCCTTTCCAGCGCCGCCTTGATCTCCTCTTTCGCTTGCGTGCCGCTCTCGCGCGGCAGACTCGCCTCCAGGGCGCGCCACGCCCCGGTGCCGCCTAACTGTCCGAGCGCCCACGCCGCGTGAGCCCGCACCAGCTCCTCCGGGTCCTCCATGGCCTTTGCCAGATGCGGCACCATCTCGGGGTCGCCGCTGTTGCCAAGCGCTACTGCGGCGTTTCGCTGGAAGTACTTGCGCTCCCGCATGTAGGTGTGCAGGAGCGGCGCGACGACCTTCGTCTCGAACTCCTGGTCCATCCTCAGGAGGCCCGGCAGGCTGAAGTGCTTCGCCGTCTCCTCCAGGAAGGCGCTCGTCGGCAGCTCTGCCTTGAGCTTCGCCTGGTTGCGCGGGCAGGCCTCCTGGCACACGTCGCAGCCGTGGATCCAGCTTGCCATTTTCGGCCGCAGCTCCGGATCGATGTACGGCGAGGTGTTCCGGAAGCCCTGGACGTTGACGACGTGGTTGAAGGTGAGGCACCGGCGCGGATTCAGGCGAAAGTCTGCGATGATCGCCCCCGTCGGGCAAGCCTCGATGCAGAGCCGGCAGTCGGGCGGGCAGTGCGTCCCTTTCGCGGGCGCGTCGTACTCCAGCTCGACGTCCACTATGAATGTATGGATAAGCACGAATGTACCGATACCCGGGGCGCAGACGAAGGTGTTGCGGCCGATCTCGCCGACCCCGGCGCGGACGGCGGCGAGGCGGTCCGGGACCCCGGAGGCGATCAAGAACCAGCGCCCGACCTGCATCCCCTTCGCTTCCAGGAACTGCCGCATGAGCTGCACCCGCACGCCCCCAATGCGCGTCGGCGGCTCGATGTAGGAGCGCGATTGGTAGAGGCGCCCGATCTTGCCCACCAGGTTCTCGGGGAAGCGCTCCCTGAAGTAGTCGTACACGGCGACGATGATGGACCGGGCGCCCGGCAGGCGGTCCTGCGGATTGACCGCGCGCCCGAGTCGAAGGCCCGAGTCGACCGCCCAGTCGTAGTCCTGTGAGCGCTCCTCCAGCGCCTGGGCGTATAAGGGGAAAGGCTCCGCCGTCGTGATCCCCACGCGGCTGTAGCCGAGATCGAGGGCGTAGCTCTTGATTTCCTCCGTCAGCGACACAATACACCTCAATAAAAAGTTTAGAGTTTAGAGTTAGCCAAGGCGTAACAACATTTTATGATATGGAGTTCATTTGTTACGGTCTTCGACCCTACACTCCATAACAATGCGGCCCCAGCCGCCGCATTTCACGCCCACATCGAAACAGCCCGTTCTCTTGAATCGCATCTCGTTGGGATCAACACCGGCCATGAGGAGTTCACCTGCCGCGAAAATGAGACCCGATGCGGCATTCAAGGCATAAATGCAGACCCGATCGGGAGACCGTTTGGTGAGGAGGTTGCCCGCCCCGTCAAAGCAGAGTTTATCGCCCTTTTTATGCTGGCTGTTGCAGCCGTGCGAATCCACCACTTCGAAGACAATCGTTTTGTTCGCAAAGAGGGCGGCTTTCGAGAGGACATCCCTGTTCCTCGGGTTTTCCATGAAAGCCTTCATCTCCTCATCGGTATAGTCAAAATGCTTCCGGATATAATTCCGGGTCGCGTCATCAACTTTCATCATGGTCCTCCTTTTCATTACCGCCCTAGAAGCTGAAATCTTCCCGAATCAATCAAACCTTTCATGGATTCCACGAAAACCCCCGGGGCGGCGTAGTCGGGGTGGTTCCGGATCAGCATAGCCGCCCGCGCCATTTGATCCAGTTCATGCAAGAGATCCTCCGCCTGGCTGTCCCGTCGGGGGTGGCAGGGATGGGTGGCGAAGAGCAGGTTTTTCGGATCGATGTGCCTTTTCTTCACATGAAGCGCGGCCAATGTCTCGCAGTGACAGGGGTTCTTCGGATCGACGAGGCCGCATCTCTTGACAAGGAAGTCCAGGAGCTGTTTTTTCCCGCGGGAAAGCCGCTGTCGATAAGCCGCCGGTGTGAGTCCCAGGATATTTGCGCCCTCCGTGCTCTTGACGCCGAAGATTTCTCCCAGGATGAAGGCCAGGCGGAGTTCCCTCTTCAGGCAGAGCAGCAGATAATGAACGCAGGCGAGTTTTGTCTCTTCCACAATGAGGTTCTGCTCGGCTTCGATGAAAGCATCATCTGCATTGTACAGCGCCCCTTCCTCAATCGCATGCACGCACTTATCAAAGGTCAGTTGCCAGCGCTCGGCCCTGCACTTGCGAGTCGTCAGCAGATGGTTGGAGGCGATGCTGTAGACCCAAGTCTCGAAGCGGCTCTCCCCTTTGAACGTGCCGAGGTGGATTATGACCTTCACCAGAATCTCCTGGGTGGCGTCTTCCGCATCGGCGGGAATAAAGAGCATCCGGATCGCCAGCCCGTAAACGTTATCCTGGATACGTCGGATGATCTCTTCGAGCACATCCTTGTCGCCCATCTTGGCCCGTTCGACCAGATCCTCAATCGTCGTTTCGACGGCATTTGATCTCTTTGGCATCTCTTCCACCTTTTTCTTGTTAGACTATTTTGGATACCGATGTGTGACAGAAAAAATGAAGGGACGTTACGGATGGACAGCCTGCTTCATCGGATCCTTAACGTTTGGGAAACATGGCTTTTTGGCGGATAAAGTATAGGCAGATCGCTTTTATTGTGTCAATGGGGGAATGACCGCAATAGGTGGAATGGGGTGCTAATGGTTGTGGAGGGGCGGAGGAGAGGGGCAAGAGATAAGGGCGCCAATCGAGAGCTTCAGAAACTTAACTTCCAAACTTCCTCCCGATACTCTGAGCTTCTCGACACACTCTCTATTAACAATTTGAAGATGTGACCCTAACTACTCAGAGCCGAATACTTAAAGACGTTGTTCCGTCTCGACCCGTTCCGGATTTGGCAGGACCTTAAAGACTGCACTCTTCTCTGTTTTGAAAAGGATCCCTCAGGGGCTGTCACCGCCGCATCGTTTCCGAACGGCTTGAGCAGTCCTTGGGCGTAATTATACCCGAACTTTAACTTCCTCTTCTAAGGAAGAGAGTNNTATTAAGGTGTCATATCGACCCCTTCGTTTTTACTCAGGGTAAACTCCGGGAGATATCTTTTAGTTTTACCCCCCCTACTAAGATTTCTCGCCGCCCCTTCGCGATGCTCAGGGCTTCGGCTCACCGAAATGACAATAGTACATGGAAATTTCCGAACTGTGGCATAAAATACGT
Organism: Syntrophaceae bacterium; assembly: GCA_003142295.1. Taxonomy (GTDB): domain Bacteria; phylum Desulfobacterota; class Syntrophia; order Syntrophales; family UBA2185; genus Fen-1135. The sequence continues at coordinate 3,906 of PLLV01000250.1, read as the reverse complement.
AACCGAATTTATGAACCAGTGTATTAAGTTGTGTCCCACGATTTTCAGAGAATTTTTTAATTCATTTCGCTTGACATAGATATTTGTTTGCTATTTCATAGAATAATCTTAAAAATAAATGTTTGCCGAAAGGAGAAAAGGTTTGTGTTCCGAGGGTTACCACTAACCAATTTCGAAAGGGGAAGGAGGTACGCATGGGTAAGAAGGTTTACAGACCGGGTGAAAGTTATCAGTATCCCTTGATCATCAAGAAAATTCTTTCAACGGGCGTGATCTACGGGCAGAATCAGGAGATCGTTTATCGGGATAAGTTCCGCTACAAATACCAGGACATGAACAAACGGGTGCATCGACTGGCGAACGGACTGGCATCGCTGGGGGTTAAGAAGGGCGATGTGATCGGCATTTTTGATTATGACAGCCACCGGAGTCTGGAGTGTTTCTTTGCCATCCCCATGATGGGCGCCGTCATGCACACCCTCAATTACAGGCTGACGCCGGAGCAAATTATCTACACCATCAATCATGGCGGAGACAGCGTCATCCTCGTTCACACAGATTTCCTTCCTCTCCTGGAGGCCATTCGGGAGCATCTGAAAACTGTGAAAAAGATTATCGTGATGACGGAAGACGGCAAGGTGCCCGAAACCAAACTGACGATTGACGGAGAATACGATTCCTTGCTTAAAGAATCGGCGACTTATTATGATTTTCCCGACCTCGACGAGAACACGCAGGCCACGCTGTTCTATACGACAGGAACGACCGGAGATCCGAAGGGCGTGCATTTTACGCACCGGCAGCTTGTCCTTCATACCCTGATCCTCGGTGTAACCGTCGGATGCTATGACATGAAAGGCGGATTCAGGTCGGGCGACGTTTACATGCCGCTGACACCCATGTTCCACGTGCATGCATGGGGGGTGCCCTACCTGGCCACTATGCTCGGTGTAAAGCAGGTTTATCCGGGACGGTATGAACCTGAAATGCTCCTCAAACTCATCTTGACGGAGAAGGTCACATTCTCCCATTGCATCCCGACGATCATTCATATGCTGGTGACGAATCCGGTGGCCAAGAAGGTCGATCTCTCAAAATGGAAGGTCGTCATCGGCGGTGCGGCGTTGCCCCGGGCTCTCGCGAAGGCGGCCATGGAGTTGGGGATCCATATTTCTTCCGCCTTCGGGATGTCGGAGACCTGTCCGTTGGCCACGGCTGCGAATTTGAAGAGCAGCATGCTCGGTCTCGACGAGGAGAAGAAACTCGATATCTACATCAAGACGGGTCTTCCGGCGCCGCTCGTGGAGGTGGAGATTGTTGATCCGTCGGGGAAATTTCTCCCCCATGACGGCAAGTCGACGGGCGAGTTGGTCATGAGGGCGCCATGGCTGACGCAATCGTACTATAAGGATCCGGAAAAAACCGCTTCCCTGTGGCAGGACGGATGGCTTCACGGCGGTGATGTGGCCTACATCGATCCGGACGGATATGTACAGCTGACCGACCGACTTAAGGACGTCATCAAGACAGGAGGGGAGTGGGTGTCCTCTCTCGACATGGAAAATCAGGTCAGTCACCACCCGGCCGTGTCCGAGGCGGCGGTCATCGGGATACCGGATGCCAAGTGGGGAGAACGGCCGCTCGTGATTATCGTACCGAGGCCGGAGTTCAAGGGAAAGCTCACCATCGACGAAATGAAATTGTATATGAAAAAGCTCGCCGACGAGGGAAAGATACCGAAGTACGGCATCCCGGAGCGTTATGAGTTCGTTGATGCGATGCCGAGGACGAGCGTCGGGAAAGTCAACAAGATCGAGTTGAGAAAAACATTTAAGGGTTGATGCAGGGAACGGCGATGCTTTTTGAGGTTCAAGGCATCGAAGCAACCCGTGCCGGCACACCTTTCTTAATCGACGTTGAAGTTGCGCGCACTGGACCCATATGCTCTGGGCATGAGCCCCCTTTGACAAAGGGGGCAACGGGGGATTTGTATGAGTGGTTCAAGTCTCTTTGCTGTCATTGCACGCACACGCATGGAAAGGCAGGGTCAACTCGGCTCTGCCTTTCCTTGTTGCACATTTCTACCAATAATCATTATTTTTTAGAGATAACTTAGAGTGAGCATTAGCAGGTGGAAGGGATAAGAAAGGAATGGCTCTTAAACCGGTATTTGGCATTGATGAGATCATGCTGGAGGTTCCCGCAGACCTCATTCTTTCTGAAGCAAGCTCTCATCAGTGGCCATTATCAGACGCGGCTGTCTCTTTATCCAGGCAGCATGACGGTGGCTACCTCACGGTGTACCCGCGACCGTCAAGACAGGCGCCCATCGCCCGTTGATAGTCTGCATGCATTTGGTTCAACTCGGCTTGTGACATGCCACCGGTAGGCTGAGTCGGGTCGTAATGTGTCTGGCTTACAGCCCAGCTATGGCATTCATAACGATCATTTGCCTGTAGCGCTTCGCTCTGGCCCTGCCGGGCATAGACGAAAGTCCTTTTAGCCGATGATGGCGGTTCCGATGGCGCAGGCTGACCATAAACCGGAGGCTGTTCTCGGATCACCACCGGTGGGGGTGCATAATAGGGTGAATAATAATAGGGTGAATAATAATAAGGTGCATAATAAGGCGCCAGAACTGCTGCACCTCCTATTACCGCCCAAGGCGCCCACCAATGCCAATAGCCGCCTCTTGCGTCACTGGACAGTGGGTTTACGAGAAAGATGATCATTGTGAATATAAGAACTGCGCAGGCAGCTTTCTTCATGTTTCTTCTCCTTGCTTGATTATGTAAATGTGTTTTTTAATCTTTATACTCCCATCTTCAATGTGTTTCCATGAATAATAAGCAAGAAGTAGGCCTAAAAGAGGGAAGCAACATAAGTATCAGATATCAAATCACATATAGCAATTATACATTTTTTTGATTGGATTCTTCCCATTAAAAATGGATAGAATGTATGCAGTGATTAGTATCCAGTTGGGTAATAAGTATCCAGAGATGCAGTCGGTTATTTATTTCACAAGTCATTACCAATACCGGCCGTATTCTTTCTTGTAGGTGGCGTCAATAAATGCTTTGCTCCTTCCTGAAAGAAAGCATCCGGTAATTTTGACGGGCATCCAACCTTTCAAACGGAAATCATCAATATCAAGACTGAGACTATTCTTGAGAAAAATTTTCTCCTTCTTCCTATACTGACGCATAGCATTCACACATCCTGAGATTTTTTTTCTTGACATACAGGAACTTTCTTTGCAATACTTTACCCGTAAAAAGGGTTTTCGTATCAATACCTTAACAAGGATTGTCGGGTCATGTCATGGGTCACGACGATTGTGTAGAAACCTGGACACTTGCTGATGGCTTGAGGCTAACGCTGCGCCATATCGCACCTACCGATGCCGCTANNCCTCCGTTTTCATGGTACGATCACGGACCTTAGCAAGAAAGACTTAGAGAAGTTTACGAATCCTGATTCGCGAAACGCGGTCGCCCTGATTGTCCTGTGCAGTGGAGAAACAAGTGAAGAAGAAATCGGAGTGGCACGATACGTGATCGATCCGGATGGGGTGAACTGTGAGTTTGCGATTGTCGTTGCTGACGCGTGGCAAAAGCGTGGCATTGGGACGAGACTGATGAATGCATTGATAANNGATCCGTCAATCCTGTTGGTCACCAAACATCTGACGGATTAGCGGGCTTCTCTATAGAATCCACTCTCAACACAATTTTGACGATGACCGAGCTCTGAAAAATTTGGTGGGGCAGATTCAAAGAGCTGCTTTCTTAAAATGGATCATAGACCGATTTTATCCGTCTGTCAAACAGACTGGCATATGCTGCATTTCTATCAGAAATCCTCACTTCTCAACATACACTGAGTGTCATACTTCGTAGGTGT
>PLLV01000032.1 GCA_003142295.1 Syntrophaceae bacterium | reverse complement strand
TTTGCTGGGGAAAAAGGCGGGGGCAGAATGAGCGGCTGGAAAGAATTTACATTGAATGAAATAGTAGATTTTCCACCAGTTGTGAAATTGAACCGTGGGCATGAATATTCATTTGTTAAAATGGAAGATATCTCCGTAGGGCAGCGATTTGTTTTCCCTGAAGAGAAAAAAAAGAAATACGAAAACAGCAGTTGTTCTAAGTTCGGCAATGATGACATCCTATTTGCTCGTATTACGCCTTGCTTAGAAAATGGTAAAATTGCACAAGTAAAATTGGGAAAAAGCAATAGTGGATTTGGCTCAACTGAGTTTTTTGTATTTAGAGGTAAAAAAGAGAAACTTAATCAATCCTTTTTATTTTATTTAGCGAAAAGTGATCTAATCTGGAAAAGTGCAGTTAATAGTATGGTAGGTGCTAGCGGTAGGCAGCGCGCTGACTCTGGTTTTTTAGGAAATTTAAAATTTAAAATCCCCCTTCCCGCAATCCAGCGCAAGATTGCCGCGGTGCTTTCCGCCTACGACGACCTGATTGAAAACAACAACCGCCGCATCGCCATCCTGGAAAAGATGGCCGAGGAGCTTTACCGTGAGTGGTTTGTGCGCCTGCGCTTCCCCGGACATGAGAACGTGAAAATCGTTAAGGGCGTGCCAGAGGGATGGGAAGTGAATGAACTATCAACCATTTGTTTTGAAAAGCGAATCCTTGTAAAGAAAAAGAATATATCTGATTCTACAAGGTATGTTGGCCTTGAGCATATTACTCCGCGATCAATGATGATAAAAGAACATGGTTATGCGACTGATATTCAGAGCGACAAACTATTTTTCTCCTTTGGAGATATTCTTTTCGGGAAAATCCGGCCCTACTTGCATAAAGTGGCAATTTCGCATTTTGATGGTGTGTGTTCATCAGATACCATAATCGTAAAGGTCGACAATAAAGAATGTCAAGCCTTTGCTTATCTTACAATTTCTAGTGACAGTTTCATCGACTTAGCCACAACGTCGTCTACTGGAACAAAAATGCCGAGAGCTGACTGGGATTTCTTGAAAAAACAAAGAATACTAATTCCCAATGATGGCCTATTAAAGCAGTTCCAGAAGTTATTTGATGTATACTTTGGCGCTATCACTAATTACCAGGGAAGAAACGACCTTCTCACCACATCCCGCGACCGGCTTCTCTCCCGCCTCATGTCCGGTAAGATCGCTGTGGAGAATCTTGATATACAATTTCCGGCAAGCATGAAAGAAGAAGAGGTCGCCGCCCATGCCTAACTTCATCTCTGAAGACCAGATCGAAAAAGCGGCGGTTGCCCTTCTCAAAGACAGATACGGTTATCGCACCGTCAATTGCTTTACCCAGGATGTGGAGAACCTGTCCGACCACTCCAACCGTGCCTCCAAACAGGACGTGGTTTTTGGCGATATTCTGAAAACTTATCTGGTCAAGCTCAATCGGACTATCCCTGAGCCGGTTATCGACCAGGCCATTGAAAAGTTAGTTTCCCGCCGCTACGCCATGTCGCCTCTTCCGGCAAATAAAGAAGTCTATGGCCTGATCCGCGACGGCATCCCGGTACAGTACGAGGATGTAAACGGCAGGACCGAGCACGGCACGGTCAAGGTGATTGATTTTGCCCATCCGGCTGAGAACGACTTCTGCGCGGTTACGCAGCTCTGGATCAAGGGAGACCGCTATCCCCGCCGTCCCGACATGCTCATTTATGTCAACGGCTTGCCACTCGTCTTCATTGAACTCAAGAATTCCAATGTCAAAGTGCGGAACGCCTACGACGATAATCTGACCAATTACAAGCACGATATTCCTCTTTTGTTTCAATACAACGCCTTCTGTGTCCTCACCAATGCCCTCGAAACCAAGGTAGGCAGTTTTACCGCCGGTTATGAGTTCTTCTTTAAATGGCTCCGCACCGACGATGAAACAGAGAAGATCGATCGCAAAACCATAGAAAAAGAAGGTACGAGCCTGGAACGCCTGATTCACGGTATTTTCCCCAAGGAACGCCTGCTCGACTATATCGAAAACTTCATCCTCTTCCATAAAGAGAGCGTAAAGATTATCGCGCAGAATCACCAGTTCATCGGTGTGAACAAGGCCATCGAATCGTTTAGGAATCGGGAAGAAAAAAAGGGTAAACTTGGCGTCTTCTGGCATACGCAAGGTGCAGGCAAGAGCTTTTCCATGATCTTCATGGCACGCAAGGTCTTCCACAAGTTCACGGGCAACTACACCTTCGTGATCGTCACCGACCGCGAAGACCTGGACGGCCAGATATACAGGAACTTCCTCGATACCGGCACGGTCAGCAAGAACGAAGCCGCCCGCCCCAAGGACTCCGCCGAGATGCGTGATTTTCTGGGGCGAAACAAGCGTCTGGTCTTTACCCTGATCCAGAAATTCCGCTTTGACAAAGGCAAGGAATACCCGAAACTCTCCGACCGGGACGATATCATCGTGATTGTGGATGAAGCCCATCGCACACAATACGCCTCCCTGGCGGAAAATATGCGTACAGGGTTGCCCAACGCCCAGTACTTCGCTTTTACCGGCACGCCTCTTCTTGGCAAGGAGCGCAAAACCAATGCCTGGTTCGGGGATTATGTCAGTGAATATAACTTCATCCAGTCTGTGGATGACGGGGCGACGGTGCCGCTGTTTTACCGGAAGCGTGTTCCCGAGGTCCTGATCCAGAATGAAAATCTGAGCGATGAATTCTACCAGATCCTGGAAGATGAAAACCTGGACGATAAAGCGCAGGAAAAGCTGGAAAAAGAGTTCAGCACCGAAATGGAGGTCATCAAGCGTGACGACCGACTGGAAACTATTGCCAAAGATATCGTCGCACATTTTCCCTGTCGTGGTTATCTCGGCAAGGGAATGATTGTCTCTATCGACAAGTACACTGCCGTTAAAATGTACGACAAGGTTCAGATATACTGGAAAGAGGAAATCAAACGTCTTGTCGGACTCGTCAGCAAGGCAAGCGACGCAGGCTATAAACAGCGCTTACAAAAGGCTTTGGACTTCATGCGCTCCATCGAAATGGCCGTTGTCATCAGCGAGGACGCCGGAGAAGAAGAACGTTTTGCCAAACAAGGGCTGGACATCACACCGCACCGTAAGAAAATCAACGCTATCGACGCCAACGGCCACGATATCGAATACCGCTTCAAGGACCCGAACGACAAGCTGCAACTGGTTTTTCTCTGCGCCATGTGGCTGACCGGCTTTGATGCGCCCACCGTTTCCACGCTTTACCTCGATAAACCGATGAAGGACCACACGCTCATGCAGACCATCGCGAGGGCAAACCGGGTAACATCCCACACCATCAACGGCATTTCCAAAAGCAATGGTGAAGTGGTCGATTACTACAATGTCTTCCGCAACATGAAAAAGGCATTGTCGGACTATGCCATGGGTGATGACAAAGAGCAGGAGAGCCCGGTTCAAGACAAGTCCAATCTCTTTGACCTTCTCGATGATGCACTTCTCCAGGGTACGGCGTTCTGCAATACCCTCGATATCGATTTACAGAAGGTCTTTGAAGGTGGCGGCATCTTCAGCAAAGTAAGCATCTTCAAGTCTTTCGCCGACAGGCTTTTAGAAAAGGACGCCCACTGGAAAGAATTCAAGGTTTACGAAAACACCATTTCATCACTCTATGAGGCGTGCAAACCGGAAATCCTTGAAGGCCACTTCCGCCCGATGATTGCCGCGTTCCAATATCTGCGCGGCGTTTTGGATAGCATTATCGGTGAGACAGATATCGATGCGGTCAAGCAAAAGATAGGGGATCTCCTTGATCAGAGCATTGTTACATCCAACAGCGCTATGTTTCAAAGTGAATCGAGACCGGAATTTCGGATTGTTCAGAAGGGCAAGGTTCTCGACCTGAGTAAAATCGACTTTGACAAACTCAAGGAGGAATTCAAGGAAAAGGAATTCAAGCATATCGAAATTGCCAGCCTCCGGGAGTTCATTGAAAAGAAACTCGAACAAATGCTGAAAGAAAACTGCACACGAAGCAATTTTGCCGAAAAGCTTCAAGAAATCATCAATCGCTACAATGCCGGTGGGATGACGACAGAAAATTATTTCGATGAATTGGTAAAATACACCGAAGGCATGAAAGAGGAAGACGAACGCCATATCAGAGAAGGGTTGACCAAGGACGAACTGGAGCTTTTTGATATCCTGAAGAAAGAAAGAATGACCCAGGCTGAGGAAATAAAGGTCAAAAACGCCGCGAAACATTTACTTAAGCGGCTCATTGAGGAACAGCCGAAAGTCCTTGTTCAGGACTGGTTTAAGGACAGCCAGAGCCAATTGCGCGTCAGAACGGCTGTCGAAGAAGTCATGGACCAGGATTTGCCTGATACCTATGAAAAGGACCTTTTTAAGGAAAAGAGTGCGAAAATCTTTGAGCTGATCTATGAGTATTCATCAAAAGGCTTGAAGTGGGCCGCTTAAGAGCAACCGGCCAGCAACGTCTTTTATTGGACGGAATATAATACAGATTCTCTTTGCCCAAGGAATTGGGCATCATTTAATATAGGTCCTTCCATTAATTATTCTTGCGTATAGCGGGTTGAAAGCTGCGACACAAACGCTTTCCCCCAAAATCACGACTTAATAAAGTTATCAATAAATTTGAAACATGATTCACGTCATTGATAAGGTAGGTGGACTATGCTAAACCAATATGCAAATCGCTTCATTATATTTAAGAAAATATTTTTAAGATTATGCATATTCTCTTAAATTTTTCTCGTAATTACCTTATTCTATCACTACATAACAAGCTGATAGTTGGCAGGTTATAGAATAAATTTCTCTTAAAAAGGACGATTATATGGCCAAGGCAATTTCAGCATTAATTAATTTGGACATCTTACGTTGGGCTCGTTCTTTTATGAAACTTGATCTCGACTATGTGGCGGAAAAAGCCGGCATCAAACCTGAGGAGCTAAATGAATGGGAGGGTGGTAAGGCAAGCCCAACAATTTCTCAGCTCCGCAAAATAGCAAAAGTATATAAATTTTCGATTGCGGTATTCTATTTGCCAAAGCCTCCAAATCTCAGAATCCCCCACCCTAGAGATCGTCGATTACTGCCAGGATTTGAGCAATGGGGTATTTCACCGGAGCTGAGTTTTGAATTCCGATGGGCAGGTGAGCGTCGGGAGATCGCCCTTGAGTTGCTAGAGAATACCGGAGCTAAACCGAAACCCCTCATTGTACAAGCGTCAATTCAAGATGCACCGGAAAGTGTTGGAGGGTTGCTTAGAGAAATGTTGGGCATCACTTACGAAGAACAGACATCATGGCACGATGCGAGAGTTGCTTTGAATGCATGGCGGAATCGGGTTGAGCAGCTGGATATTCTTGTATTCCAAGCAGGCGAAGTATCACTGAGGGATATGCGTGGATACTCCATGCTCTTCGACGTATTGCCCATCATTGGACTAAACAGAAAAGACACGTATAACGCACGCTCATTTACATTATTGCATGAAATGACCCATCTCTTGCTCAGGATGGAGAGTTTATGCGATTTGGAACAGGACGATGGAGATATTTCTAGTACCGATAAAAGTGTAGAGGTATTTTGTAATGCTGTTGCAGGGTGTACCCTTGTACCTGGAGAATGTCTCAAGAATGAAGGTTTAATTGCAACAGCTATTGAAATGGGAGAGGAAGGGGAAAGGGCAATAGGGAATCTGTCTCGGAAGTATTGTGTAAGCAGAGAGGTGATAGTTAGACGGATGTTAACACTCGAATTGGTCGATGAGAGATTTTACAGGATCAAGCGACAAAAGTACAGCAGGGAGTACGCTGTAATTAAACGGTCATCAGGAGGCTTTATGCATCCAGTAGGGGATGCTTTCAGTGCTTCCGGGGCTTCATTTGTGGGTCTCGTAGTTGAGAATCTTAACCGAGGCTTCATCACGACGAGCGATTTTTCAAATTTCCTGAGATTGAAACTCAAGCACTTAGCACAGATTCAGGACTCATTTTTGCAAACTTAAAAACTATGGCGTTGCTGCTTTCGACATACAAGTATGCTGTCGACACGTGCTCCTTCACTCAACTGGGCAGAAGTTATCCTTTCGAAATTTTCCCGGGCGTTTGGGAAAAGATAGAGAAAATGATTTCAGACGGGTTGATATGTTCCATTGATGAAGTCTACTTTGAGATAGTGGATCAAGATGACATTCTATCCGGCTGGGCCAAGAAGAGGCATCACATTTTTCTTCCCATAGATGAAGATGTCCAGCAGAATGCCACAAATGTTTTACAAACCCACTCCAATCTACTCGATCTAAGAAAAAATAAGTCTGGAGCGGATCCCTTTTTAATTGCAGCGGCCATGGTACATAAATGTGCTGTTGTTACCGAAGAAAAACCAAGTGGGGGACCTGATCGATCAAAGATCCCAGACGTTTGTAAGGCATACGGAATTGAATGCATTAGGGTTCTCGAAATGCTTAAGAGAGAGGGGCTTCGTCTCTAATTTCTCTTAACTGGGGAAGGGGGACAGACGGCATTTGTCACGGCAAATGTTCCTTTCTTCTTCAAGGGGGGTGTCAATTATCATAAAGGTGCCCAGAGAGGCAGAAATGAATGGTCATAAAGAACTTCCTGGCTCGTTAATTGAAATAATTTGAAAAGTATTCAACTTATTTTGAGACCAGACACAATAATTATTGGCGATAAATACTATAGGAGGCTCAAGATATGAAAGTAATCAAAGGATTATTCGTTCTCATTAGTGCTCTTATTTTAGTATCTACTCTTCCAATAACCCTTGAATCTTGTGGAGCACAGGAAATTATCCAATGCAAGAAGTTAACTCCCCCTGACCAAGGTGTATGCTCGGTTATATCTGGAGGCAATTCTTTATTAATCAGTGGGAATATATTAGCACCCTCTGAAATATATATTGGAGGTGATATTCTAATTAAAGAAGGATTGATTGCCTGTGTTGGATGTGACTGTGTAGGTAATACACAAGACAAACCAACAAGAATCATCTGTGCAAATGGTGTTGTATCGCCTGGCCTAATCAATGCACATGACCACTTGAGCTACGATCATAGCTATCCGGGCAGTTGGGGAAACGAACGTTTTGACCAGCGAAATGATTGGAGACTCGGAAAGCGAGGACACACCAAGCTTTCGTATGAGAATAATAGCGATCCTTTGAAGATCGCTTGGAGTGAATTAAGGCAGCTAATATCAGGAACGACCTCAATTGCTGGTTCAACAGGTACAAAAGGTCTTTTGAGAAATCTCGACATAGGATCGATGCAGGAAGGACTCAAACCAGTCAAGATTTTGAATCATGTATTTCCTTTAGGTGATGGGAAATCTGGCACTCAACTCGAACGAGGGTGTGATTATCCTCAAATCGATGGCACAGATGTTATTGATAACAATGACTGCTACCTACCTCATGTTGCAGAAGGCGTTGATCCGGTTGCACACAATGAATTTGTATGTTTGAGCGGTCAAGCAAAGGGGGCTGTCAATCTTATTTCAAAAAAAACCGCTTTGATACATGCCATTGCTCTGAATGAAGCGGATGCGAAAATTCTCCGCGACAACTCTACAACAGTCGTATGGTCACCCAGGTCCAATATTTCTTTCTACGGCAAAACAGCGCCGGTTACAATGTATGATTCCTTAGGAATAAATATCGCACTTAGTACAGACTGGACAATCTCAGGTTCGATGAGTCTACTCCGAGAAATGAAGTGTGTAGATTACCTCAATAAGTATCATTTCAATAATCATTTCTCAGATTGTAAAATTTGGCGCATGATTACTGCAAACGCTGCTGTCGGGCTTGCTGTAGGAGATCGGATTGGATTCTTAAAACCAAACTACGTTGCTGATGTAGTCATCCTTAATGGCTCATCAGTTACCAATTACTATCGCGCTGTCATTGAAGCTGATTGGAAGGATATCGTGTTGGTTCTGCGTGCTGGAATTCCGCTTTACGGTGATAAAGAACCTATGGCGCTTATTCCAAATGGCCAAAGTGGCTGTGAAGATATAATAGTTAATGGTTGTTCCGATAATAAGATTAATAAGACCGGATGTATAAACCGGGAAACAGGTCACAGTTTCAAGGACCTTGTGGATGCGAACAAGGATTCCTATCCTTTATTCTATTGCCAGACACCTTTTAATGAACCTTCTTGTTTCCCAACACGTCCTTAGTGAGTACGGGTTGAACTTATGGACACAATTACCGTATTGGCACAATATTTTTAAGAAAACGTCAATTATCTTAAAAATAATCGGTATTCGTGAAAGAATTCTTGCCACACTTGCTAACACCTACAACTCCTTAATGCATGTGATAAGTTTACACTGTTGATTACGACTTGAAGAACTAAACCGCTGCGCGGTAGATATTCAGCCCTCGCATTAGTGTGATAGCGAAGCGCTTGGGTAACAGCGGTATTGGGGAAGTCATAGAGTCAATAATTGTTGACAATCCCGTTCAATCTGGTATTAAGAGACATCGTAGCCTATGCAATTCAATCTGGTATTAAATGTTATCGCAGTCTATGCAATTTCTATGGGGTATACACCGATTGAAACCCCATAGGAACATTGAAACCCCATAGGAACATTGAAACCCCATAGCATAATCTAGGCTTTGTACAGCGGCTTAGTTCTTCATGCTTCAATCCAAAATTGCAACAATACCGTGAATTTATCTACTCTTTAGCTTACCGCCACTTCGGATTGAAGCTTATTCGAAATGCGCAAATCACAAGAAAGGCAGAGTCTTCTGACCCTGCCTTTGCCGCAAATTTAATGATTATTGAAAGAAAGTTTTAAGTCCTATTAGCTTTGTCTTCAATCCCAGCAATCTTCTTGGCCAGCTTCTTCTTTTGATCGATGTTGCCCTGTCGCGCGATCATGATCCTCTGGGCCTGGGGCGATCCGGCTCCATGCATCGATTCCGTCCGGTATCCCACGGCTGCGGTACCAAGTGTTAGATTCTCGACAAGACGCAAAATCCGACAGCGATCTTCAGGCGAGGCCGTGGGCGATGCCTTTAGATATTTCTCGAGAACCTTGCCGATCTCCGGATGCTTCATATCCTTTTCCGACGCCATCGTCACCATAAGGCCGCCGGCGATATCCTCCGCCAGACGCGCTATCTCGTACGGAAAACGGGTAACGTTCTGCTTGCAGACATTCGCCAGGAGCAAATCGATTAAATAAGTCCCGGACGCCGTCTTGTGACCCTGGGATGAACAGGCGATGCCGCAGGAATAAAGTGTTTCGTTTAAATGAGTCATTTCGATCAGCTTGTCCTTGATATGAGAAGCCTTGGATGCACCGTTGTAATCGGCCGCCAACGCCGCCGCTCCGATCAATACATCACCTACGCCCACCTTGCAGCCACCGTAACTCTGACGATGGTATCCGGCGAATCTCTCCACCAGCAGACCGCTGAACTCAAATTCCCCGCACATCAGGACATTTTCCCAGGGAACAAAAAGGTTGTCNNTCCGCATCGGCCGGGGCAACAAAAGATACGGCATAGTCCGCATCCTCCTTCCCCATGGCAATTGTCGGCATCACCAGAATCCAATGCGAGTTCACCGCACCGGTCTGATGGGCCTTGGCGCCGCGGACGACTATCCCTTTGTCGTTCTTCTCCACGACATGAACAAAGAGATCCGGATCGGCCTGCTGATGAGGCGCCAGGCTCCTATCTCCTTTTACGTCCGTCATTGCCCCGTCCACTGTCAAATCCTCATCCTGGACCATCTGCAGAAACTTGAGGAAGCGCTTGTGGTACTGCGTTCCCAGTCTCTGATCCATCTCGAAGGTCACGCTGTCCACGGCATTGACCGCATCCATCCCGACGCAACGCTGGAAGCACGCGGCAGTCGTCTGCCCCAGCAGGCGCTGCATCTTGACCTTCTTTATCAGGTCCTCCGTGCTCTGGTGAAGATGCCCGAAGCGGTTGATCTTACGCCCTGTCAGGTGAGATTTTGCCGTCATCAAGTCCTCATGCTCTGGATCATTGGCCAACGTATAGGTCATCTTGACGGAATTCATGGACGGCCTGATCATGGGGTGATCAACCGGGTCCTTCACCAATTCCCCCATCATATAAATCTTGAATTTCATCTTACGTAAACTGTTTTCATACTCTTCAGGTGTTTTGAGTGCCATGACTGAAATCTCCTTTTCTTGACAATCACTCCTTTTTTGATTAATGGAATTTAAATCTTGTATATCATGGAAAAATGGACCAAATATTTTCCATGATCTAATGGCTACAGTTTGGCCTTTTTCCGAAGGGCCACGTCGTCCTCCGTAACGGCTTTGATTGTTAATCCATGAAGAAGGGGACATCCTTCTAAATCTACATGAACAGATGTCATAAAGCCGCCTAGCACGAATTTTTCATTCTTGCTTTTAACCACCTTGACATCTGCCACGATGCTTGCATAAGTGACAAGGACCGCATTACTTTAAAAGTCTATAATGGTCCCAGCGAGCAATGGGTTTTTTAAAAAGCATTCCATGTATATTTACACAAATGATATTTTCTGGTGCCGTCTGGATTTGCAGCGGCCACAAATCCAGATTCGACAAACCATTTGGCTCCTTGGCCAGCAAAGATCGTACCGTGATTGTTCTGGTCTTCTCCTTTGAGGAGATGTAGAATTTCAAAAGCTTTTGTATGCGCTATTTGACTTTCGCTTTTTGAAAACAACTTACTACTAATTTGTCCAAATTCACCTCATCTTTTATAAACTTTCACTCTTATCGCCTCGGGCATGCCCTGCCTAATCTTTAATTTGCATGCTTATCCAATAGAACTATATCCTTTTTGTGGCACTTTCTCCCTTAAGGTCGGGCTTGTAGGTGATCAGGAAGAATTCGAGCCCCAGCGGACCGATGCCACATGACGGTCCATCATCGGTAACAATCGGGGATTTTTTTGAAATCAAACCATTTCACGTCTTCATGGGAAGTGAATACATCGGCACCGAGCAACAGGGATAGATGTTCGATGCGGTATATACTCTCGGCTGCCAGTTGTGCGTCCCATACATTGCTGCCCGGTATTTTCAGTCGCATGTTCTCAAAGGTGGATAACGCATCACCGGTAATGATATGGTATTTGCCGCTTCGAAGCTTGATGATAACCGATTGATGTCCCGGTGAATGTCCGGGAGTTCTGACAACGGAGACGCCCGGCAACAACACACGATCGCCTTCGATGAGATCATACTGGAGAGGGAAATCGAAGTGGTTGTTCATATATTGACCGGATACGAAAGAGTCGGGCTGGAAAGCGAAGCGATATTCCGATTTTTGAACGACAATTGGACAGTGGTTGAAATATCGCAGGCTGCCTGTATGGTCCCAATGCATATGGGTCAGAATCACCATCTTGATATCTTTTGTCCGGATGTTCAATGTTTTTAAACGACTCTCTATGGTATCCTGTTCGGTCATTTCCGGCTTGATCAATTTCGCACGGGGACCCCATGCTTTTTCCGGATCCATTAAGCCATCGGGATTGAGGCCTGTGTCGATGAGGATCGGACCTTCGTCGTGCATGAGCAGTACGGCATATACGGGCGACTTCACCTTCGTCCCGATATCGATCCCGGAAATAAGAATGGACCGGTCGATCGTGATGATGCCGGTAGGAAGCAAATAAAAAGAATGTACGGCCATGGGGATCACCTTTCAAATCACTTTGTCTTTTTTCATCGCTTCGATTGCGCTGTCGTCGAGTCCGAGGGTCTGAAGAATCTCGCGATTGTGCTGTCCCAGAGATGGTGAAGGTTCATACGATTGCGGCAGCTTGTACTTGGCACTTTTGATCGGGAAACCAGGCATCTTTACGATGCCCGCTTGGGGATGATTGCATGAAACGATCATCTCTCGCGACCGCACTTGCTCATCCTCCATCAGGCAGCTGACGTTGTTGATCGGTCCGCAGGGAATTCCAGCGGTCTCCAGAATGGATAACCATTCGGAAGTCTGCTTGGTCTTCATGACCTCTTCGATGATCGGTTTCAGAACATGATGATTTTCCGTCCGCTTGTCATTATTCATGAATCGGACATCTTTGATCAAATCTCTGCGACTGATGACAGTGCAGAAATCCTCCCACAATCTCTGATTGCCTGCACACACGATGACGAAGCCATCTTTGCTTTGAAAGGATTCAAATGGTGTGATCGATGGGTGGCGATTGCCCACTGGTCCGGGAACTTTGCCCGTTGCACAATATCGCATGATGACATTTTCCAGGAGGGCAATCTGACAATCGAGCATGGCCACATCGATGAAATCCCCTTCCCCGGTGCGATTTCTCGCCACCAAGGCGCCCTCTATGCCTATGGTCAGATAGAGACCTGCCGCCAGATCGCCGAGAGAGATGCCGACACGCGTCGGGCCAGAATCTTGCTGGCCGGTAACGCTCATAATGCCGCCATAGCCCTGCACGACCAGATCATAGGCCGATTTCTCTCTATAAGGTCCCGTATGGCCGAATCCGGAAATGGACGCGCAAATCAATCGCGGATTGAGCACCTTCATCTTTTCATACGAAAACCCCAGTCTGTCCAAAACTCCCGGGCGAAAACTGTCGACCATGACATCTGCATTGCCGAGCAGCTCCCGAAGGATCGTGCGTCCCCGTTCATCTTTTAGATTGAGCGTCATGCCTTTCTTGTTGCGATTGATACTCATGAAATAGCCACTTTCACCGTCGATGATTGGGCTAAACCCTCGCGCTTCATCCCCCACACCGGGCAATTCAATTTTTATCACTTCCGCACCCATGTCCCCGAGAATCATGGTACAGAAAGGTGCGGCAAGATTTCTGGACAGATCAATAACCTTGATGCCTTTCAACATGAATACATCCTCTCTCACAATGGCAGATTGGAATGCTTCTTATATGGTCTCCATTCCATCTTCCCTTTCATTGCCGCTAGGGAGTCGATAAGCCGTGGTCGTAATACCTGCGGGTCGATGATATCGTCAACCAAACCCCATTCTGCCGCTTTATATGGTGTCGCGAACCTGTTCCGGTAGGCCGCCACCAATTCCGCGTGCTTCGTCGCAGGATCCGCCGCCTGAGCGATTTCATCCCGAAACACGACATTCGCTGCGGCTTCCGGCCCCATAACGGCGATCTCTGCTGTAGGAAAGGCGATCACGAGGTCGGCACCCATGCCCTTGCCACACATGGCGGAATAGGCACCGCCGTAATCTTTCCTCAGGATAACGGTGATCTTGGGAACAGTAGCCTCGGAATAGGCATAAAGAAGCTTTGAACCATTGCGGATGATGCCGCTATGTTCCTGAGCGATGCCCGGCAGATAGCCGGGACAATCGACAAACGTCACTAACGGAAGGCCAAATGCATCACAGAAGCGCACGAAACGAGCAGCTTTCCAGGATGCATCGACATCCAAACACCCTCCCAGCACGCGCGGTTGATTTCCCACAATGCCGACAGGCTCACCGTTCAGCCGGGCAAAACCGATCACAATATTTTGCGCAAACTGTTTTTGCACCTCCAGAAATTCGCCTTCGTCGATGACCCGGAAAATGATGTCACGGACATCGAACACCATGGAAGAGATATCGGGGACAATATCTCTCAACTCGGGAGACACTCGTGCCGCCGAATCGGAAGTCGCCCGGCAAGGTGGACGTTCCTTGCTATTGGCTGGCATGAAGCTCAAGAGCCTATGCACAAGTTGCATGGCCTCTTCCTCCGTGCCAGTGACGAAATGGGCTGTTCCTGTCTTGGTTGCGTGAATGCGGCAACCGCCGAGTTCTTCAAACCCGATCTTCTCTCCCATGACGGCTTCGATCACCGCCGGGCCGGTAATAAACATCTTTGCGATGGGATCCACCATGATGACGAAGTCAGTTAAGGCAGGCGAATAAACTGTGCCGCCGGCGCAGGGCCCCAAGATAACCGATATCTGAGGGATCCAGCCCGAGGCAATGCTGTTTCGAAAAAAAATGGAACAGTATCCATTCAGCGCTCCCATTCCCTCTTGGACCCTAGCACCACCGGAATCGTTCAAGCCGACTACGGGGGAACCCACCTTCATGGCCATGTCCATGAGTCGGCAGATTTTCAAACCCTGGGCTTCACCCAGAGATCCACCCATCACTGTAAAGTCGTTGGCAAAAACGTAGGTCCTCCTCTGAGCGATTGTTCCCCAACCGGCGATGACACCCTCGTTGCCGAGTTCCATATCCGAGAGCCCAAAATCGAGGCAGCGATTTTTGATCCACGGATCCAGTTCGGTAAAGCTATCTTGATCAAGCAGGAGATTCAATCTTTCCCTTGCCGTTTTCTTACCTAAGGCATGCTGTTTTTCAATTCTTCCCGGGCCACCGCCTTGTTCCATCGAGGCTTTTTTTTGAAGGAGCTCTGAAAAGAGCTCTTGTCTCCTGGACATTTTCACCACCAATTCCTCTTTGTTTGATCACTCGATAGGATGCATTTCCACATCCTGCCTGAGGGATTTCCAACACCCCGCCTTTACAGGACTTTCTATATATATAACTCATCATACCGTAGAATACTATTCTTTAACCGGTATCGACATTGCTGGACAAATTGTCTCGCACAGCCGGCAAACCATGCATTCGTCAATGACCTCTAACCTAGCCTTGTCATCCACCATGGCAAAAAACTCGTTGGTGCATCGTTCTACGCAGGTTCCACAAATCGCGGACGATATAAATGGCGCGGTCGTGCTGATGGCTTTCACATTCTTGCTTGGGTTTAGCCTCGCCCTCGTCACCCTGCCACTCTCCTGAACACAGCACCCGCTGGGACGGCCGAGATGGATATAACTGCTGTCACGCTTCATGCGCTTTCGAAATACCTCATCTGGCGCAAGAACATGATCTGCAGACTCGTAACACCTAATCTATAGAGAGCCTTGGCAAAAAAGAGGCCCTATACTATGGCGTCCGCAATCTCCCGATTTATTCCGCGTCGGATGATCGGCCTCAGCCAGCAACTTCTCAATTGATTCATCCCTTCCCAACAGGGCAGGCCTGCAGGCACCTACCGCATCGAATCTTCAACGGACCCGTAGAAATCAGGATTTCGTTGAAACGGTCACAGGCATTCAGGTCCAGGGGTTGGGGTCCCTCGGAGAGGGCCCCAGCCGGGCAGGCCTTTGCGCAGGCAAAACCGCACTGGTCCGGATGGCATACGTCAGGTGCAGTTCTCATCTTGGCGGCCAAAGGCGCGCCCGTAATGATAGAACCGAGCCGAATCCGGGGTCCAAAACGCTCCGAGATCGTTACCTGGCTGTGTCCCCGCTGGGTCAGACCCGCCACCTCGGCCACGTACTTATGAGAAATTAGCCCCCGGAGCTTGCGCCCATCGTATGGTGGCCCCGCCTGGATCGGAAAAGTCGAAAATCCGGCGTCGTCGATGAATTTCGCGGTTCTGTACGCCAATTGATCCAGGAGATTGGCTGCAATAAAGAAGTTAGCCGTGTATTCCGTCATTCCCATCGGCTTCCCTTCCGCATTCAAAATTTCAAGCCGGGGAAACTCAAAGAGTCGAATGGCGTAGATAATGACGCTCCGTGCAGAGGGCATCAAGTCCTGAGGTCTGAATCCCGGCTCTGCACCTGAAAGGTGATCCACCGGTACAATAGCAAATTCATCGATTCCCCCCTCGCGCATCATTTCTTCCACTCGAATCGCCAACTCGTTCGAATTCATAGTCCGTGTCTCCTTTTATGAAAATCCCGCAGAATACCCCGCTATTTATAGCGGGGATGAATGCGGTGCAGGGGTAAGGGGGATGCAATCCCCCTCCTCGCTTTTCAAGATGCCCTGCGGCTTGCCGCAGGGAGCTTTACTTTAATCCAATTCTTTTCCAACTGTTTCCGGCATCAATAAAACTACAAATGCCGAAATCAGATAAAATACGGCAGTCAAAGTCAAAGAAAGCCCGATTCCATGGGTCTGGGCTAGAACGCCGATTGTAAAAGGCGCGATCGCCCCGACTCCTCGTCCCACATTAAAGGAAAATCCTGTTGCTGTTCCCCGAACGCGAGTGGGGAACAATTCTGAAAGAAGCGCGCCGAATCCGCCGAAAAATCCCCAGCCGAAAAACCCCACGGCAAGCCCGAGCGATATTAAGAGCATCGGAGTACGTGCATAAAGTCCGTACAGGGGGACCATGGCTGCCGCCACAACTAAGTACAGGAAAAAAGATTTGCGTCGTCCGATCCGGTCACTAAGGAAGCCGAAACAAAAGCTGCCGGCCAGAGCGCCGATTTGGATCACGACGAGCCATAAAGTGGAACGGGTGATGGACAGACCGGCACCTCCCTTTTCCACTGGCAATGCTAAATATCCCGGCAGCCAGGTAAACAAGCCCCAGTAGGCAAACATGACCACGCAGCTCAATATGGTTGCCAGAATAGTCTTGGGTAAAAGATCTGGCTCAAATATTTGCCACAGTTTGAAGGTGGATTTTTCGCCTACCGCCTTCGTCTTTTTTTCATTCATTTTCTTCCAGATCTCAGGTTCTTTGATAGACCTAAGGATCCAGAATACAAAAAGCCCGGGAAGCACTCCCACGAAAAATACCCCACGCCAGCCCCACACCGGCGTTAAGTAACCGGCCAGTAGGGCGGCAAGAATATAACCAACGGCCCATCCCGTGTGCATTATGCCGATCGCTTTGCCCCTGTGCTTGGCCGGCCAACTCTCCGCTACCAGCGCGGCTCCCGCACCCCATTCTCCTCCCATTCCCAAACCCAAGCAGAATCGGAAGATAATAAGCTGGAGCAGAGTTTGAGAAAGGCCGCTGAGGCCTGAAAAAATGGAATACACTAGGATGGTCACCATCAAGGCCTTTGTTCTTCCCCGGTAATCGGAAAACAGGCCGAATATGATGCCTCCGAAAGCTGAACCCACTAAGGATAGGGTGCCGACCAATCCCATACTGCCCATGGTCAGTCCCCATTCGTTCATAATGGGCACGAGGACACAGGCATAGAGCATCATGTCCATGGCATCCAAGACCCACCCAAACCAGCTCGCAAACAGGTTTTTCCACTGCATGGCCGTGATTTCTTTGTACCAAGAACCGGACTCCGCGTTTTCTCGACTCAGAATGACTTCAGACATAAAAACCTCCCTTTTTCGCTATGTGGCGCTGGATCTATTTTTCCCGCCAGCATTGTATTGTTTAGGAACCAGGGGTCTCTTAGATCTTTTTCTTCGGACTATTTTAAAGAGGCATATTGCTGAGCTTTCTCAATACCGCCTCCGTTGCCTTCCATCATCTGCTCACAGGTCAGGAAGTCCTGCAGAACCGTAGCCAGATGATGCTTTAGCTCACGAGATGCTCTTGCTTTGTCCTTCTGTCGTATGGCATCGAGCAGAACAACATGCTGTTCGCTCGACAGCTTTACGCGGTTGGGACTGTATTTCACGACGAAATTGAGATATCTTTTCATTTTATCCTGAACATTTGTATAGATCTTCTCAATCAGACGGTTCCCCAGTTTATCGACTATCAGCCTGTGAAATGACAAATGCGTATTGTACGCGGAAGATTCGTTTCCTTTGTTTATCTCATCGACCGCCACTGTCATAATGGCGCAGAATTCACCTATATCCTTCTCGGAATATGAATCGATTCTCTGCTCAATGCTGAAGATTTCCAAAGCTTCGCGAAGCTGGAAGAGTTCTCGGCACTCCTGTTTTTCCAATCCGGCCACATAACAGCCCTTGTACGGAATGACGCCAATCAAGCCTTGTTGTTCTAACCGGTGAATCGCATCCCTCACGGGTGATTTACTCACCCGCAACTCATCCGACAAACGCTGCTCGGTCAACTGCTCGCCCGGATAGAGGTGCAAGTCTATGATATTATTCTTGATAGTATCATACACCCTGTCCTTTAACAATTGCCTGTCGCTAATCTCATTCAACTTGAAAGCGCTTTCCATAGAACCCTCCATTGGAAAAATATCATACATAATATATGATGTTTCGCAACTGCTATTTACTTAAAACAGAATTTAATGTCAAGAAATATTTTTAATGTTGCAAATATTTTTAATATCCGGGGAGCAAGACACCTTGCTGGCAATGATCTTCCAACAATATCGGGAGGTAAATGCGAGGTGATAAAGGTGCCCAGCAGTTTTCAGGGCTGAGGAGTAAGATGAACTTAAATGCTAATAATGAAAAGGCATCGCCATTCCGGGGACTGCACGTTCGCATCTGTAAGATTGCGACGCTTCAAGTGGAATAGTAATGGTGCGCCGGGATTGCGCCGGCTCAGCGACATTCTTGATTCGGCAACAGAAAATATAGCCTACTCTTTCGGAATCGCCTCGTGATTTTCTGCGCGACTGCATACGTTGCTGTGGACGAGTCTTGTGATTTCTTCCTCGTTCATGCTCAGCAATTCTTTTAATATTTCTGAAGTATGTTCGCCCAGCACGGGAGCTGGCCTGGTAACCTTGCCTGGTGTCAGCGATAGCTTAATTGGAATGCCTGCCAATTTGATCAACCCGTATGCAGGGTGATTTGTGTCCACGATCATTTCCCTGGCCTTCACCTGCGGATGATCGATGACTTGAGCAATGTTATTTATTTTTCCGCACGGAATGCCCTTGCTATCAAGAAGTTCAAGCCACTCGTCTGCCTTTCGCGTCCTGAATATGGGCTTGATGATCTCGTTAAGAGTCTGAAGATTTTTCAGGCGAAGTTCATTTGTGCGAAAGCGGTCCTCATCAATCATTTCCGGCTTATTGATGATACATTCACAAAACAGTGCCCACTGTTTCGGGTTCGCAACCGCAATAACAAAATATTGATCCGATGCCATATAGGATTCAAATGGCGCAATGGAAGCATGCCGATTGCCGACAGGACCCGGTATTGCCCCGCCATACAGTGTTCTCACAATGGCGTTTTCCAGCGTTGCAACAAGACCGTCCATCATCGCCACATCAATCATTTGACCCTCTCCGGTCAAGCTTCTATGATAGAGGGCCATCATGAGTCCGATGGCACTGTACAAACCACCGATGATGTCGCTTATGGAAGGCCCGACTCGCGTTGGCTCGCCGGTTTCCGGACCAGTAATACTCATAATCCCACCCATGGCTTGAACGACCATGTCATAAGCGGATTTGTTCTTCAGGGGTCCGGTATGGCCAAAACCGGATGTCGCTGAGTAGATAATACGCGGGTTAATTTTCTTTAGATCATCATAGCCCAAACCGAGGCGCTCCATAACACCGGGGCGGTAGTTTTCCGATACGATATCAGCCTTCTCTACCATGCGTTTGAACAGGGCGATACCTTCTGACGACTTGAGATTGAGTATCATGGACCTTTTCCCGCGATTGCAACTCATGAAAAATGTGCTTTCCTTATTTACGAAGGGCCCCCATGTTCTGCAAAAATCCCCCGCAGGCGGTTCAATCTTTATTACATTCGCGCCGAAATCTGCCAGAATCTGGGTTGAAAAAGGCCCAGACAAGGCGACTGTCAGGTCGAGCACAATAATATCTTTTAGCAGAGGAAACATTTCGTAATCACCTTTTTATCCCATACTAATCTGCGGATTGATGTGATGTAACGCAGCCACTACAACCCCTGCGAAACAGAGCAAAACGAATAAGTGAAAAACCCTTTTATACGTCAGAGAGAAAGTGGCCGTCATCAGCTCCGCGTATGTCTGTTTGATCAGTTCATTCAAAATTATTATTGATAAGATTATTTTTAGGGTGGGAGTATAGGGAAATCATTTTTGAATGTCAAAGAAAACTTAGCACAAAATGTGAGGTGGTTTGTCAATGATCATCTAAAGGACGTGATCATTACAGATTGATCTTTACCCAATAAAGTGGACACCAAGTTAAGTTTCACATGCTCTCTTTTCGAACT
>PLLV01000214.1 GCA_003142295.1 Syntrophaceae bacterium | reverse complement strand
TCGTCTATCCCATCATGCGGGGGGCTGCGCCTGCGGTATCGGCAGTAGCCGTAGTTTTCGTATTGAATGAATCTCCTTCACCTCTCGGTTGGGCAGGGGTTTTGATCGTCTGTTCCAGTATAGTTCTCCTGGCCGCAGACTCCTGGCGGACCGGTACCCTGCGGTTTGCGCCTACGGCCCTTGCCCTTGCAAACGCCGGTGTGATTGTGATCTACACAATCGTAGACGGTATCGGTGCACGGGCGTCCGGAAATGCGTTCAGCTATACGGGCTGGATGATCCTGTTGACTGCCGCGCCGGTTACCGTTGTCTGCTTCATAAGAAGACCACAATTCATGGCTTCTATACGTGCAAACATTACACGAGTTTTGGTTGGCGGCGCATGCACCTTTGGATCATACGGACTTGCGCTCTGGGCAATGACCCATGCGCCGATTGCGCTCGTCGCCGCCCTTCGAGAGACATCTGTCGTATTCGGAACAATAATTGCGGCAACCTTCCTTCACGAGAATGTGGGCCCCATGCGCTACCTCGCAATCCTGGGGGTTACCGCCGGCGCCATAGCGATCAAGCTCTCATAAATTCAGATGTTACCTTCGCTTTCAATGCAAAATCTTCGTGCCACCTTTTTGATCGATATATGTTCTCCTCGAAAGGACTCCCGGAAATCGGAGAAAACCGTTTCCGAAGAATATTCTTTCACTGAATGATTTGCTGATATAGCTATGCCATTGAGACACAATATTACTTTTGCTATGCCTTATCTCAACGAAAGCAAATACTGACCAAAAATACTGAGAAGGGATATACTTGTTCTAACGGAGGACCAAAACAATGAAGAAAGATAAAGGTGTCTCGAAGGTAGTTCTGTTTGTGATAATCGCAATAATCATAGCTGCTGCGATTTACTGGGCGAAGTATTTCGCCAAACCGATGGCTACAGTTATGATGGGCGGTGCAGAGCAAGCTCAGCCGGCTATAGAAAAAGCCAAACAGTCCAGTGACGCGATGAACAGAGTTACTAAAGCCGCCGAAGAAGTGGCGAAAAAAGCAAGCGAGGGTGCGGCGAAGTAGGGGAGGGTTTTACCGTCTGGGGAGCGCCGTTGTCTGCGGGTATCCTCGGTTCCTTGCCGGTTCTCACAAATTAAAGTTTGAAGATGCCGTTCTTGATCAAGATATCCCTACCAAACTGCAACAACGCCATCCGTTCGCGGTTCGGTCGCACCGGCGAGTATACCTTCACTGTTTCGCCAGATAATCTGACCGCGACCAAAGGTTGTTGCTCCCACTGCACCGCGTCTGACGACGTGGCCTCGCCTATTTAGAGCTTCGGCAATATATTCCGGGAATAGGGGCTCGATATCCACCGTCTTGCCTTCCACCCACTGCCACCGCGGCGCGTCGAGGGCCGCTTGCGGATTAAGATGAAAATCGACTGTGTTCATCACTACCATCAGGTGGCCTTGAGGTTGGATGAATCCACCCATGACGCCAAACGGGCCAACTGCTTCGTTATCCTTGGTCAAGAAGCCCGGCATAATTGTATGGTAAGGTTTCTTTCCCGGTTCAAGACGATTGTCGTGTGCTGAATTAAATGAAAAATTATGCCCGCGGTTATGAAGGCTGATACCGGTTCCTGGAACGACCAGACCCGAACCAAAGCCCATATAATTACTCTGAATGAAGGAAACCATGTTTCCCTCTGAGTCGGCCGTCGCCAGATAGACCGTACTGCCGCCTGTGGGGCGGCCAGGCGTAGGCTGGAGCGCCTGCTTACCAATAAGGCCTCGCCGCTTTGCCGCGAAAGAATCAGACAACAGGTCTTCCACTTTGATGGTCATGTGTCGCGGGTCGGTAACATATTTCCGGCAATCAGCAAATGCAAGTTTTATAGCCTCAATTTGCTTATGGTAAGTGTCGACTGTTTCTTTTGCAGAGAAATCAAATCCTTTCAAAATATTAAGGGCCATCAATGCCACCAGGCCATGCCCGTTGGGTGGAATTTCCCAGACGTCGTAGCCTCTATAGTTTATTTTTATCGGCTCCACCCATTCCGGCTGATAAGCTTCCATGTCTTCCTTGCTCAAATATCCCCCGTACTGCTTAAAGAAGACATCGATCTTCTCTGCCAGTTCACCACGGTAAAACGCCTCGGCGTTGGTCTCCGCAATCGACTTGAGTGTGGCCGCATGTCTCGGTGACCGCCAGATCTCGCCGGCCGGCGGCGGTTTTCCCTGTGGAGCAAACACTTCAAACCAGCACTTAAACTCTTCAGCCTGGTCCGTCTTATAATTGTCAAAGCCTTCTTTCCAAAGCTTGCTGATGATTGGCGATACCGGGAAGCCCTCCTCCGCATACTCGATTGCGGGCATTAAGACTTCCACAAAGGGAAGCTTGCCAAAACGCTTCGACAACTCAGCCCAAGCTGAAGGGGCTCCCGGCACAGTCACCGGGATCATTCCGTATTTCGGGATTTCCTGATGTCCCGCTTTTTTTAGCGCCTCGATGGAAATTTTTTGTGGTGAAGGTCCGCTTGCATTCAAACCGTGAAGTTTATCTTGGCTCCAAACCAGGGCAAAAGCATCACCGCCTATACCATTGGAAGTTGGTTCAACCACCGTCAGACAAGTTGCAGTGGCGATTGCCGCGTCAATGGCATTACCTCCTTTTTTGAGTATCTCCAGCCCCGCCTGGGCTGCAAGCGGCTGCGAAGTTGCAACCATGCCTTTCTTGGCGAAAACCATGCTTCGCCGGGACGGATAAGGATGATACAAGGGATCATATTGCATTTTCTTCAATCCTTTAGAGAAATTTTCTCAAGATACAGGCTCCCTGAGGCTTATACGTATCCAAGCCACTTCCAGTATGTGGCCCCTAACAGAAGAATGACGAGATAGGCGATGATTGTTAAAGGAATGCCTGTTCGCATGAAATCTTTAACTTCAAATGTTTCTGTGCTGTATGCCACCATATTTTGTGGCGCATTTACCGGCAAGATAAACCCGAAGCTCACCACGAACTGTAAAATCATTGTCATGCCCCATACGTTCATACCCGCCATCTTTACCTCCTGCAATACCGAGATCACAATCGGTATCATTGCTGACGCCAAAGCGGTGGCACTGGCAAACCCAAGGTGGATGATAATGAGGAAAGCGGCAAAGACAGCCAGAATTATCAAGGCAGGCATGGTTTGTAAGCCAAACCAGGTGACAATCATTTTAGCCAGCCAAGCGGCGGCTTTCGTGGAAAGAAGAGCCGATCCAAGGCTTATGCCTATCCCGAACAACATCAGAGTGCCCCAAGGGATTTTTGCCTGTGCTTCTTTCCATGACATTACACCTACAACAGGCATCAGCATGATGGCCACGGCAGCGAGGGTCGTAGAGGCAGTATCGAAATTGTGGAGAATCATTTCGGTAGACCAGAAGAATAGCAGTGTAAGCGATACAGCGAACAGCTTTTTCTCGTTCAGTTTCATAGGACCAAGGTCAGCCAAAGCTTTCGCGATAGTTTCCTGGCTGCCGGGGATTTCCTCGGTGTCAGGCGGCATGACCTTCATCAAAACGTAATACAAGACAACAGACATAATCACGGCGAAGGGAGCGGCGGCAATAAACCATTCGAGCCAGGTAATCTGTTTGTTAAGAAGTTTATCAATAAAACCGATGGCAACCATATTTTGTGCTGCAGCCGTTTTGATACCGACATTCCAAATACTATCAGCCTGGGCGGTTGCGATCATCAGGACGCCGGCAAATTTGCTCTTTTTATCCACATTAAGAGCCAGGATAATCCCCATTACAATAGGAACCAGACAGGCAACCCTTGCGGTTGTGCTGGGGATGAAGAAACTGAGAACGAAACCCACAAAAATTACTCCAATCAGAATACGGTTGGTCTTAGTTCCTATTTTAGACAGGATGGATAAGGCGATCCGCTTGTCGAGCCCGGTCTGCATCATCGCGGCGGCGATAAACAGCGCCCCGCCTACTAATGCAGTCGCGGCATTGCTAAATCCGCCCAATGCCAGGGCGAGACCCTTGGAAGTTCCCATAAGGGTTTTGGGATTGGCAACATCGGGTGATGTGCCGAGCAGGAAGACCATAATCGCTAAGATTATGGCGGCGCTGATCGGGTAAGAAACAGCCTCGGTCATCCAGATTATTATCGAAAAGATAAGCATAGCGATCATTCTCTGACCGGCTACCGTTAATCCTTCCGGCGTCGGCATTAGAACGATCCCCAACAACACAACAACACTGATAATCAGGCCATAGCGCCTGCTGAAGGAATCCTGTCCTGCTTTCATAATTAACTCCTTCCAAAAAAGTTAATTGACCCACGGCTGGTATTTTTACCACATTTTTATATAGAGTTCTGTANNGGGCGACTGGGGTCAAATCTTTATTCTTGACAATTGAGGGTGTTAGCAATTTTCATCACCATTCGAATTTGATTTTCGTTGAGGGCTATCCGCGTCGCGGCTTACAGGTGCATACCCGCCCTTCCCGTATCCGTGCTTTCTCAATCATNNGGCCGTTATCCCCTATACGTTCTTTCACCAATGTAATTTAAAATCAAAGGTATGGGAGAAAGAGTAGGATGGGCTTGTTTGGAAAACCGAACGGAAAAAAATATCACACGAGAACCATAGAGATAAATACTTACGAATATGACGAGCAAAGATTAGTCGTAGAGGGATGTCTTGCAGATCATCGATTGCAGGAATATCATTTGGCCACAGGTGAAAAAAGATCGCCCGGCCTATTGCATCAGATGATCATCCATATGCTCGTTAACAANNTGGATGCTGTCAAGGGATTAAGAATTACCCGTGGATTTACGTCAAGGGTAAAGGCGCTGGTTGGCAGTGGTAAAGGGTGCAACCATCTCGTGTCGCTTTTAACATCAATGGGTTCCTCAACCATTCAGGGATACGCCGCTTACAAACTGCAGGAATCCCCCAGATTCACATCAGATATGATCAATCTGCTTGAGAACACCTGTTGGACATGGCGCGCAGAAGGGGCCTTGATGAATTTTATAAAAGAAAAAATCGGAAGAGAACGAAAAGAATAAGTACACATCACCTCATTATGGAAAGGAGGCCTGATATGAAGGTTATCGGCTTCAACGGCAGTCCAAGGAAAGACGGCAACACCACCACGTTAATGGGCTATCTCTTACGGGAAATCGAGAAAGAGGGCATTGAAACGGAACTCGTTCAGCTCTCGGCAAAGGCGATTCACGGGTGCATTGCCTGCTACAAGTGTTTCGAGAATAAGGACCAGCGGTGCGCCGTTAAGAACGATGCGGCGAACGAGTATATCGAAAAGATGACGACGGCTCAGGGTATCGTTTTGGGAT
>PLLV01000020.1 GCA_003142295.1 Syntrophaceae bacterium | reverse complement strand
CTCCTACAGATACTACAGCAACATCAGATTGCTTAATTTGAGCGATAATCCTCACTTCAATTTCAATCTGAAAGTTGTGGATAAGTGGGTGTTAGCAATTTTCATCACCATTCGAATTTGATTTATTCAGGTTTGCTGATTACCGAATGAAAGGCGCTACATAAACGAATTGGGTGTGAATCACGCTTTCAATAAATAGTCAATCGTTGAGGACAATCCGTGTCGCGGCTTGCAGGTGCACACCCGCCCTTCCCGTAATCTTGCTTCTCCAATGCCGCCAATCCTGACAAGATTTTAAATTGAAATAAATGGAAAAGCTATCCTGCGGTACGGGATACCTCTCCAAAATGAAAACAGGAGAACTCGTGAAATCGGCTATNNGGGCCATTTTTATTTTATCCATGTAATTCTTATTTAGTATGCGAAACGAATCGTATGCAACGGGTAATGTGAGAAGTCCAAGGAGGACACCGAATGAGGTGACTCCAAAGGAAGCCGACAGGAACACGGTAGCGTAAGCGCAAACGAGTCCCGCCACATATAATATGACCCCCGCCTGTCTTCCCAGTCGGGCAACAAGGTTCAGCTTGCCTGCCTCGCGATCCTCCTCATAATCGGGTATCTCGTTGATGACGATCATGGACCACATGAGAAATCCGGGGACAAGTGAAATGATGAAGGGTTCCCAGGCAATCGATCGTGTCTGCACGTAGAATGCGCCGAGACAGATAACGGGACCGAAATTGATGAGGAGGCTCAATTCTCCGAATCCCCGGTAGCCGTACCTTATGGGCGGCATGGTGTAAAAAACGGAAGAGAAAACGCCAATGGCAGCGAATAAGAGCACAGGCCAGCCGACCAGGATCGTCAGGCAAATAGCTATGGCGATCCCTATGAGATAACAAACAATCGCTGCCGCCAACACGTATTCGGCCGGAAGGAGTCCACCCGTCAGAACCCCGCTGCCCCCTGTATAGGGGTTCTTCTCTTCACCGTGTGAACGATCAACAGCGTGGAGATAATCAAAGACATCATCGATCATGTTGAGGCCTATGTGGTGCACTGTCACACCGATGATGACCATGACAAAATACAATAAATTGAATTTCCCTAATGCCGCCCACGCAATGACACTTCCCAAGAAGGCAGGGAAGATGCTGGTGGGCACGTAGTGAAGGCGGAATGCTTGAATCCATGTGCCGACGCTTCCCAGCGGCTTCCCGTCTTTCCGTACCAATTTCATCTTGAGCGGCATTGCAAGCACCTCAACTGTCTCGTAGATCGTTTTACAATTTCCATGTCAGATATCTAACTTCGGAGGCCGTGCATTAACATGAGGAAATGTCATTCCGAACCCTTCGGTTTACTCAGGGTAAACTCCGTGAGGAATCTTTCAGAGCCCTCTCTTCGGGCGGGACAAGGATTTCTCGCTGTCCCCACGCTACGCTCGTGGCTTCGGCTCACCGAAATGACACATAAGGGAATTGTGACACATCCTCTCATTCGAGATGGCGGCCCTGTAATCCTTCAAACGCAACAGCCGCCAGGGACGCCATCGTAAATCTCAGTATAGCCCGATCTCACATAATTATTGTTAAATTAAATTTACGCTTTTTCAATGCATATTTTACGAAACCATTTATTAAGGCATTATGCGGGGATAAATCAGCTGTTCCCCGATTGAATGATTTTTCTATTTTTAATAAAAAATATTTGGTACATAATAATCAGTTTTATATCTGCTGTTGGAAATGCTCACGTCTCCTGAGCTGCTTCGCGCTTTTAGGTAAACCAAATTTCGTACATAGGATTCCGATCTTTTAGTAATTCTCAAACCGGAATAGCATCTAATTGTAAGGACAACTCGACCGGGAGGAAAACGACGATGACCAAGAAAAGAACACCGGCTGTAAAAACCTTGACGAGACGCCCGGCATGGAAGGCTCTCGCGGAGCATTACAAGAAGATTGGCAATGTGCATCTGCGGTCGCTATTTGCCGATGATCCCCGCCGCGGCAGGCGCCTCGCGGCCGAAGGCGCCGGCCTTTACCTCGACTACTCAAAGAACCGTATCACCGATGAGACGATAAAGCTCCTCGTAAATCTCGCCTATGAGTGCGGCCTCCGTGAGTGCATAGAGTCCATGTTCCAGGGCCGGAAGATCAACGTCACGGAGAACCGGGCAGTTCTTCACATCGCCTTAAGGGCGCCTAAGAGCGTGCAGATTGTGGTTGACGGCGTCGATGTCGTGCCGCAGGTGCATGCGGTTCTTGACAAGATGGCTGTCTTTTCAGAGCGGGTGAGAAGCGGCGAATGGCTGGGATACACCGGGAAACCTGTCCACAGTATCGTCAACATCGGCATTGGAGGCTCCGATCTCGGTCCTGTCATGGCCTATGAGGCGCTGAAGCATTACAGCAAAAGGTTATTGACCTTTCGTTTCGTCTCCAACGTGGATGGCACGGACTTCGAAGAGGCCACCCGCGATCTCAGCCCCGAAGAGACGTTATTTATTATTTCTTCAAAGACTTTCACGACCCTGGAAACGATGGCCAATGCGCACACGGCGCGCGCATGGGCGCTGAAGGCCCTGCATCACGAAAGGGCTGTGGCCCGCCACTTCGTGGCTGTCTCGACCAACGCGGAGGAGGTGGCGAAGTTCGGCATCGACACGGCGAATATGTTCGGGTTTTGGGACTGGGTGGGCGGCCGCTACTCCATGGACTCGGCCATCGGCCTTTCGACCATGATAGCCATCGGCCCGGAGAACTTCAGGGCCATGCTCGCCGGCTTCCGCGCGATGGACGAGCACTTCCGCACCGCGCCATTTGAGAAGAACCTGCCGGTGCTCATGGCGCTCCTCTCCGTCTGGTACAATAATTTCTTCGGTGCGGAGACCGTTGCCGTCCTGCCTTACGACCAGTACCTCAAGCGCTTTCCCGCCTACCTCCAGCAGTTGACTATGGAGAGCAACGGCAAGCGCGTGACGGTAAACGGCGCTGCTGTCAACTACCAGACGGGGCCCATCTACTGGGGCGAACCGGGCACGAACGGCCAGCATTCGTTCTACCAGCTAATCCATCAGGGAACGAAACTGATCCCATGCGATTTCATCGGATTCTGCAGGACGTTGAACCCGATCGGCCGTCATCACGAAGTGCTTATGGCGAACCTGTTTGCCCAGACCGAAGCGCTGGCCTTCGGGAAGACAGAGGACGAGGTCAGGGCGGAAGGCACGCCGGAGGGGCTGGAGCCGCATCGCGTCTTTGAGGGCAACCGCCCGACCAATACCATACTCGCGGAAATGCTTACTCCGGAGACCCTTGGCAAGCTGGTTGCGCTCTATGAACACAGCGTCTTCGTCCAGGGGGCAATCTGGCAAATTGATTCCTTCGATCAATGGGGTGTCGAGCTCGGCAAGGTGCTGGCAACGCGGATAATCCCTGAGCTGGAAAGCGTTAAGGATCCGCGACTCAAGCATGACTCTTCGACGAAGACCCTCATCCGGCGCTATCGCAGGCTCAAAGGAGAGCGATCATGACGGCGAAAGCGAATCCTTCGGCGGGAAAGCCTGCCGAGCCTTCCATGCTCGTCAATGTGACCAAGCTCATTACGGCCTACTACAAGGAGACGCCAGACCCATCTATCCCTGCGCAGCGGGTCGCCTTCGGCACATCGGGGCATCGCGGTTCGCCATTCGAAAAGTCATTCAACGAAGCGCATATCCTCGCCGTTACACAGGCCATCTGCCTGTACCGCAAACAACACAAGATCAATGGCCCTCTGTTCCTCGGCATAGATACCCACGCGATCTCTGTGCCGGCGTTTCAGACTGCCCTGGAGGTGCTCGCGGCAAACCGAGTAGACGTCATGATTGCCGAGGGAAATGAATACACACCGACTCCGGCTATTTCCCATGCGATTCTCACGTACAACCGCGGGCGCAAGAAAGGCCTCGCCGACGGCATTGTGATCACGCCCTCGCATAATCCGCCCGAGGACGGCGGCTTCAAATACAATCCCCCGGAAGGCGGGCCGGCAGAGCCCACTGTCACAGGCTGGATAGAGGCAAAGGCAAACGAGTTTCTCGCAAACAGCCTCTCGGGTGTCAGACGAATTCCCTTTGAGAAAGCCTTTCGTGCTTCCTCGACACACCGGCACGATTATATCCGGGCATATGTTGACGATCTTGGCAATGTTATCGATATGGACACCATTCGCGGCGCCAAAATCAGCTTGGGAGTAGACCCCCTCGGCGGCGCCGGAGTCAATTACTGGAAGCCGATTGCGGAGCGCTACGGCCTGAACCTTACTATCGTAAATGACGCAGTTGATCCGACCTTCCGCTTCATGACGCTCGATTGGGACGGCCGCATCCGCATGGATCCGTCCTCTCATTACGCGATGCAGCGGCTGATCGGTTTGAAGGACCGCTTTGACATTGCTTTCGCCTGCGACACGGATCATGACCGGCACGGGGTTGTTACGCGGGGCGCGGGATTGCTTCCGGCCAATCACTATCTTTCGGTAATGGTTCACTACCTCTTTCAGAACCGGCCCGGGTGGCGGGCGGATGCGGCGGTGGGCAAGACCCTGGTGAGCAGTGAGATGATCGATCGCGTCACCGCAAAGTTGGGGAGGAAGCTCTACGAGGTGCCCGTCGGCTTCAAGTGGTTCGTGGAGGGGCTGCTCGATGGCTCCCTCGGCTTCGGGGGGGAGGAAAGCGCGGGCGCGTCTTTTCTGCGCCGTGACGGCACGGTATGGGCTACGGACAAAGACGGGATCATCTCGGCCCTCCTTGCGGCGGAGATTACCGCCCGGATGGGACGTGACCCCGGCGAGATCTATGGCGACCTCGCGCGCGAATTGGGCGATCCTGTCTACGATCGTGTTGATGCCCCTGCCACGCCTGAGCAGAAAAAAGCTCTGGGGAGGCTCTCGGCCGATCAGGTCCCATTCACAGATCTGGCCGGCGAAAAAATCCAGAACATCATTACCAATGCGCCGGGCAATGGGGCTCCTATCGGCGGCGTAAAGGTGATTGCCAAAAGCGGCTGGTTTGCCGCGCGTCCATCAGGGACGGAAGACATCTACAAGATATACGTCGAGAGCTTCCGTGGAAAAGACCATCTAAGGCTGATCCTGGAGGAGGCTCAGACCATAGTCAATGGCGCGTTAGAGGCCGCTTGCACAGAAACGATTTCCCCGGATAAGGGGTGTACTCGTTGTTGATTCCCTTGCGGCTATGATCGGAGGCGCCTTCGGATGCAGTTCCGTGACTACCTATGTGGAAAGCGCTGCAGGAGTGGGTGAGGGAGGACGGACGGGTCTGACGGCCGTAGTAACAGCGGCTCTTTTTTTTCTCGCCGTTTTCTTCTGGCCCATAATAAGCATTGTCCCTCCTGCCGCCACAGCCCCCGCGCTTATTGTTGTGGGATTCCTGATGATGACGGTTGTGAAGGATATCGAATGGAATGAATTTACCGAAGCCTTTCCTGCCTTTCTTACGATCCTGACAATTCCCTTGACCTACAGCATCTCCAAGGGGATCGGTTACGGCTTTATCAGCTATGTCCTCGTCAAGACCTTTTCCGGAAAGTTGCGGGACGTCCATCCCCTCATGTTTGCCCTCGATTTCCTATTCTCCAGCCTCCATTAGAGCCCGCCTGTTTATAACTTCAAATGCCGCAGTATAATTCACAGCACTGCTTTATTACGCTCCGGTACGGTCCGCAATTTCCCATGCCCGAATGGCCTGAAAGGCCTCGTCAGGGGTTCTCGCCGACCGCAAGGTCTCCATGAGCTGCCTGTCCAGGGCGGCTTTGCTGGCAAGTCCCAGTATTTGGATCTGTTCATCGGGAATGTCCGCCGGTGAAAAAATCAAAAAAGCACATTCGATGGGCTTTTCCGTCACCACGTCGGACAGACCGCCGTGTGTCAAGCCAATGGCCACGCATGAGCGTTTAAGTCCCTCAATCCTTGCATGGGGGAAGGCCACGCCTTCGTTGAAGAATGTCGACCCTTGTTCTTCTCTTTCCATGATTGCATTAAGGCCCTTCAATTTTTCTTCGCTTCCGTTTTCACAGGCGGCATCTGAGAGGCTTCTGAGTAAATCATCTTTTGTGATGGGCGTTTCCCAGATGACAATCCTGCCCCGGGATATGAATTGAGTTAAACGTGTGCGACCGTCCTCTGCTTCACGTGTTGCAGGGACATTCTCCTCCTGTATGATCTTTTCCTCAACCGGGAGAGGAGCAACTACATCGGGTTTCTGCGTGTCAAGGACAACGACCGTCACACCCCTGGCATCGCGGATCAGGCGTTCGGCGACACTGCGCTCGCCGAGAATTTGCTTCCAGAAGGGAATTTTTCTCGGGCTTCCGATCACAATGTGACCGACCCTGTATTCCCTGGCAAACTGAAGAATGGTCTTGACTATATCATCTCCCTTGAAGGTAAAGACGATGGCTCCAAGCTGCTTGGCAAGTGTTAGCGTCCCCGAAAGAATGCGCTGTGTCTGCGCATCAATGGCAGTCGGCGCCTCCGACGGCGTCTGAACATAGACGGCGTACCAGTTTCTATTAAGCCGTCCGGCCAGCCGCGAAGCGTAACGGAGCAATTTTTCGCTGTTCTGACCTTTTGAGCTTAGACACACCATTGCCTGATCGGGAGTAGCCGGAACCTCCTCTTCCAGTTCATCACGGGATCGCTGGTCAATCTGTGAAGCCAGTTCACGTAAGGTAAGCTCCCGGAGCTGTTCCAGGTTCGATTTTCTAAAGAAATTTGCCAGGGCCGTCTCGATGCGTTCGAGAGGATATATTTTTCCTTCTTTGAGACGTTCACTGAGGTCCTCTGTGGTCAAATCGACATTCACGATCTGGTCCGCTTCGGCGAGGACGGCATCAGGAAGCCGTTCATGGACCCTGACACCGGACGCCTTCTCTACTACATCGTAGAGGCTTTCCAGATGCTGAATGTTCAGGGTACTGATGACGTGAATCCCCTGTGCAAGTATGTCCTGGACATCCTGGTACCTTTTTTCGTTCCGGCTGCCCGGCACGTTGGTGTGCGCCAGTTCATCGACAAGTACGATCTGGGGCCTCCGGGCCAGAATGGCATCAACGTCCATCTCCTCAACGATAATCCCGCGGTATTCCTGCCTCCGCCTGGGGATAATATCCAGCCCCTCGAGGAGCTTGGCGATGTCGACCCGGCCATGGGTCTCCACAATTCCCACAACCACATTGATCCCTTCGTTCTTGAGCTGGTGCGCTTCCTGGAGCATCCGGTAGGTTTTACCCACGCCGGCGGCATAACCGAGGTATATCTTCAGGTGGCCGCGCTGGGCCCGGCGGATCATCCTCAAAAAAGCATCTGCGCGATTCTCAACGGGCATATTTCATTTACCCCCATCCAGATCCAGGTTTAAGAGCAGTACGTTCACNNACGCTTTCCTCACTCAGTCCTCGCGCACGGGCAACACGGGCTGCCTGCATCACTGCATTCTCCGGGCTGATGTGCGGGTCAAGGCCGCTTCCCGACGCAGTCACCGCATCAGCGGGGACCTTGGCTTCCGGCAAAAGATTGTTCTCTGCACGGTAGCCGCGCATGCGCTCTGCCGTATCGTCCATGAGCTTCTTTGAAAGAGGGCCGAGGTTGCTGCCGCCGGAGTTGGCTGCATCATAACCGGCGCCTGCCGCTGATGGTCGGGGATGGAAATATTTTGCACCGGTAAAGCCCTGTGCAAGAAGGCTCGACCCCACAATTCTACCGTTCTTAACGATGATTGATCCGTTTGCCTCGTTAGGGAAAATGGCCTGTGCGATTACCCAGACCAGGGCTGGGTAAAGACCGCACAAAAGTATCGCCAGAAGCAGGGTGGCTGCGAGGGAGATGCGAATTTCTCGGAGCAGATTTTTCATGGCTGCAAAACCTTCTTTCACGCGAGACGAAGGGCGTTAACAATGATATCTATTACTTTGATTCCGGGGAAGGGCGCTATTATGCCGCCCAAGCCGTAGATGAGAATATTGCGCTTCAGCATTGAAGCGGCGCCGACGGGCCGGAATTTCACTCCCCTAAGCGCCAGAGGAACAAGGGCAATAATGATGAGAGCGTTGAAAATTACGGCGCTCAGGATGGCGCTCGCCGGAGATTGAAGCCGCATGATGTTGAGAGGGTCGATAACCGGGAACGAGCCGACAAGCATGGCCGGAATGATGGCAAAGTATTTGGCTACGTCATTGGCGATGCTGAAGGTCGTGAGGGCTCCCCTCGTGATGAGCATTTGCTTTCCAATTTCGACGACCTCGATCAGTTTCGTGGGGTTGGAATCAAGATCCACCATATTGCCTGCTTCCTTCGCCGCCTGCGTACCCGTGTTCATGGCAACCCCTACGTCGGCCTGTGCAAGGGCGGGTGCGTCATTTGTGCCGTCACCGGTCATCGCGACAAGATGTCCTTTCGCCTGTTCCTTTCGAATCAGCGCCAGCTTATCTTCGGGGCGGGCTTCGGCGATGAAGTCGTCCACGCCTGCCTCCTTCGCAATAGCTGTGGCCGTAAGCCGGTTGTCGCCGGTGATCATGACTGTCTTGATGCCCATCGCCCGGAATCTTTCAAACCGGTCTCGGAGCCCCCCTTTTACGATATCCTTCAGATGAACCACTCCCAGGACCTGCCTCCCGGCGGAAACGACAAGAGGGGTTCCGCCGGAACCGGCGATCCGCTCTACGGCGTCTTGGACTTCTGTCGGGAAATCCGCACCGACGACAGTCTTTATTACGTCGGCTGCGCCCTTCCTTATCTGTCGGTCTTCTAAATCGACTCCGCTCATGCGTGTTTGCGCCGTGAAGTTGATGAATTTGGCCTGGGGCATGTCCGAAATCGAACGGCCTCTCAGACCATATTTCTTTGCAAGTACGACGATACTCCTCCCCTCAGGCGTCTCATCGGCAAGGGAGGCCAACTGTGCCGCATCAGCCAATTCCTCCACGGTGACGCCCGGGGCGGGAATGAATTCAGTAGCCTGACGGTCGCCAAGAGTGATTGTTCCCGTCTTGTCGAGAAGCAGCACGTCCACATCGCCCGCGGCCTCAACTGCACGGCCGCTCATAGCGAGGACATTCCTCTGCACCATCCTGTCGATGCCCGCTATGCCGATGGCGCTCAAAAGGCCGCCGATGGTTGTGGGAATCAGGCAGACAAGCAGTGCGACCAGGACAGTGACAGAAAATGATATTCCTGAATGGAGCCCGTAGAATTTCAGTGTCATAACGACAACGATGAAGATAATGGTCAGGGCCGCAAGGAGGATCGTGAGGGCTATCTCGTTTGGCGTCTTCTGGCGTCTGGCTCCTTCAACGAGGGTGATCATGCGGTCTAAGAAACTCTCGCCCGGGTTTGCCGTCACACGGACTCTGATCCAATCCGAGAGGACCTTTGTTCCGCCGGTAACAGCGCTCCGGTCACCACCGGCCTCCCGGATTACGGGTGCCGACTCCCCTGTAATGGCCGATTCATCAACCGTGGCGACCCCCTCGGTTATTTCTCCGTCGGCAGGTATTATTTCACCTGCGGGGACGAAAAACATATCTCCCTTTCGCAATTGGTCGGCAGGAACTTTCTCGGGAGAGCCATCGGTACGGATGCGATTGGCCATCGTATGTGTCCGCGTCTTCCGGAGAGCATTCGCCTGCGCCCTGCCTCTGCCTTCGGCCATGGCCTCCGCGAAATTGGCGAAGTATACGGTGAACCAGAGCCACAGGGCGATCTGTATGCTGAAACCAAGATTTTCAGTCGCCGGCCGGAAAAAGAGCCCGGCGCTCACAATGAATGCCCCCGCCTCCGTGACGAACATGACCGGATTTTTGATCATGTTGACCGGGTTCATTTTCTTCACGGCGTGAACTACTGCCTGCGATATAATTTCCCGATCAAAGATAGAACGTGCCTTGACAGCCATCAGCTTTGTCCCTCAATAAAGAATTTGTGATCCCGCCATTAAGAAATGTTCCACAATGGGACCGAGCGCAAGTACCGGCAGGAACGTCAGGGCGCCAACAATGAGAATGGTACCAAGCAGAAGCAGGGCAAAGAGAACCCCGGACACAGGGAAAGTGCCGCCGCTCAGAGCAACCTGCTTCTTTTGCGCCAGGCTGCCGGCGAGGGCCAGTACCGGGACGATCATGAAAAAACGGCCCAGAAGCATGGCAATACCGAGTGTCGTGTTATACCAGTAAGTATTGGTGCTGAGCCCGGCGAAGGCGCTGCCGTTATTGCCCACGGCAGATGAGAAGGCATAAAGTATTTCGCTAAAACCATGAGGGCCGGCATTATTGAGGCCGGCCAGGCCCCACTCGCTCACCGCGGCCCAAGCGGTAAATCCCAGGACGGAAAAAACGGGCACCATCACGTATAATACACTGGCCTTCACGTCATAGGCTTCGATTTTCTTGCCGAGATACTCGGGAGTACGCCCGACCATCAGTCCCGCCAGAAACACAGTCAGGATAACAAAAACAAGCATCCCGTAAAGCCCGGCTCCCACGCCCCCGAAAATGACTTCACCCAATTGCATATTAAAGAGGGGGATCAGTCCTCCCAGCGGTGTGAAGGAATCGTGCATCGCGTTGACAGCGCCGCATGAGGCGTCCGTCGTTACGGTGGCAAAGAGGGCAGAGCCGAATATGCCGAAACGACCCTCCTTGCCTTCCATATTCCCTCCGGCGGCATCAACGCCCAGGGCATGCATTCTGGGGTTTCCCGCTGCTTCCGCCCACCAGCATGTCAGAACTCCTGCCAGGAAAAGCGCGAGCATCACTCCCCAAACGGTCCATCCGTGCCGCTGGTTTTTGACCATCCGGCCCAGATAATACGTGAGACCGCTGGGAATAAGAAATATGGAAAGGATCTGCAAAAAGTTGGATAGAGGTGTCGGGTTCTCAAAGGGGTGAGAGGCATTGGCATTAAAGAATCCACCCCCGTTGGTTCCCAGCATCTTGATCGCTGCCTGAGATGCGGTTGGTCCCTGCGCTATCGTTTGTGTTTCAATCTTCCGGTCCTCCATGACAGCCTTTCCCTGGGCATCCATGATTTCATGACCCGCGGCATCCGTCTGGACTACCTGAATGACAGAAGCCTCCACAAGCTGTGCCGTATCGTAAGGCCGGAAATTCTGAATCATGCCCTGGGAAACCAGAAAAAGGGCATAGACGAGGGAGATCGGCAGGAGGAGATAAATGTTCACGCGGACAAGGTCGCTCCAGAAATTGCCGATCGTTTGTGTGGACTGTCGGGCGACACCTCTTACGAGAACGGCGGCCACGGCTATTCCCACGGCTGCAGAGGTGAAGTTATGGAAGACGAGACCCACCATCTGTGAAAAGTACGAAAGGGTGGACTCTCCACCGTAACTCTGCCAGTTTGTGTTGGTGGTGAAACTGGCCGCCGTATTAAAGGCCAAGTGTTCACTGACAGGTCCAAACCGCTGGGGGTTCAAAGGCAGCAGATGCTGAAGCCGGAGAATGGCATAGGTTGAAAGGAGACTTACCAGACTGAAGACAAGGAGGGAGATGGTATACTCCTGCCAGGACTGTTCCTTTTTCGGGTCAAGCCCGAACAGACGATAAAGCAGCCTTTCGAGAGGACGAAGTGCAGGGCCGAGAAAGGGCTTACCGTCAATGTCCAGAACCTGCACAAGATAGATCCCAATGGGCTTCGTCAGCATCAGGAGAATCCCGATGAAGACTGCCAATTGGAGCCAGCCATAGATATTCATAATAAGATAACCAGTTCAGATGTTATGTGTCACCGTCATTCCCTAACAGAGACTTTGCCACGTATAGATTGCTCTCAATGAAAAACAGGCATTATGGCATATTTTCACAGGCCGGAGTCCGGCCCTCCCGACAGAGAGGATGTTTAAAACTTCTCCGGACGCAGGACTACAACAAGAAGATAGAGAACCAGAATCATGCCGATTATAAAAACGGTGACTTCCGCCATACCCTAAAGCCTCCCGCAGAGCCTGGCATAAAAAAGACAAGTTACGAAAAAGATGACGGCGGTAATGGCGTAGACTAGATCAATCATTGCCTGTCGCTCGCATCCGCCGCAATTTTATCGGCCCTTCTAAGCGTAAAAGAAAAAGTTGTTCCTTCACCAGTGCGGCTTTTTACTGTAACAGATCCTCCGTGTGCCTCGACAATTTCTTTGACTATGGAAAGCCCCAAGCCGGTGCCCGTATCAGCTTCCTGCCCCGGAACACGAAAGAATGGATCGAAGATCCTGGAAAGATACTGCTCGGGTATTCCCTTACCGGTATCACAAACGGAGAACTCAACCTGTTCTTCATCAACCTGTGCGGTTACAGTCACTGTGTCACCGGAGGCGGTGTACTTCAGGGCATTAGACAAGAGGTTGGCGAAAACATGCCCGATCCGCATCGTATCAGCCCAGACCTCGGGCAGGTCACCGGGCAGTATTGTGTGAATTTTCACACCGTAGCCGAGGGCCGCTCCCCGGAAAGATTCAACAGTCTCCGAGATGATTTGCTGAGGCGTGACCGCATGAAACTCCATAGCCATTTTGCCGGATACTATACGGCTGATATCAAGCAGATTATCAAGGATCTTGTGAAGGCGCTCGCTATCTTCCCGGGCCGCAATCAAGAGTTCTTGCTGCTTGGGAGTGAGGGGTCCGACCTTTTCATCGAGGAGGAGATGAATGGCCATGCGAATGGACGTAAGAGGCGTTTTCAACTGATGTGAGACCGTAGAAATGACGCCTTTTTTTAGTTCGTCTTGCTCCAGTTGATCCGTGACGTCCTTGAGGATAAGGATTATGCCGATAAGTTCCCTTCTATTATTCAAGATAGGGGCGGTCATCGGCCGGAAGAAATGCTCCTCCGCGTTGACGAAGTGCTGTACAACAGCTGTCGCGTCTTCTTTCGACGAGGCGTGATCGCCTTCTTTAAGGGCATTTCTGTATAGATCGGTTATCCATCTGAAGGGTATGCTTTCAATCTGGATATTGCGCTTCAGTCCGAAGATATTTCCGGCTGTTTCCGTTGCCATCTCCACCTTTCCCTCCAAGTCGAGAATTGCCACGGCATCCGGAAGATTATCGAATGTCTGCTGTGTCGAGTGCTGAATCCTGACAAGTTTTGCTTCATCGCTGCGGCGGACTTCCCGAAGACTTGCAGCCATCGCGTTGAATGCCTCCGAAAGACGCCCTATTTCATCACGGGTATCGGTCTTCACTATGAGATCAAGATTACCCCGTTTGATCTCCTCAGCAGACTGCGTCAAACGTTCAATCGGGCGGAGGATCCATTTGCCAATTAAGAATACGTAGGCGATCGCCAAGACAGCGCCAAGAATCAGGAGAAAATACATTTGCTCACGAGCCTTAGTTGCCTTGTGGCGCGCAATTTCGTTGGCCTCGTACATGTTCTTCTGATTCATGTTGAGGATCTGATCAGCCGTTCCCTTTATATCCCGAAACAATGGAAACAGTTCATTGAAATAAATGTCCCGCCGCGTTTCATGTGGGATGATTCGATCTTCCATGCCTTGAATCGTGGTCTTATATTTTGCAAAAAGTTCCTTAAGGCGGGCGGCCTTCTCTCCTTCTCCCGGGACAGTGATATTATTCAATTCGATCACCAGCGCCTTCTCAAACTCCGGAAGGTTTCCATCAATGGCTTCCCTTCCCTCCTTTTCATAACCGGAAAGGATAAAAAGTGCCCCGCTGTCCATTCTTTCCAGGGATTCTTTCATGTTCTGACAGGCGAGCACGCTTCGATAATTCTCTCTGAGAATGACATCGATTGCATCGCCCAGTTCTGTGACTTTACTGATGCTTTGAATACCGGTCAATGCGATAATCAGCAACAGGCCGCCGAATCCAAGAAATAACTTCTGTCTTAAACTAAACATAGTTTCTCTCCTCGTGTCACTGTGTTAAAGCAACCGGTGTGCCAGAGAGAAATGCAATAAAATCAACGCTTATAGATTTGCGTAATCCGCTTTGCCTTGCACTCAGCA
This sequence comes from Syntrophaceae bacterium, assembly GCA_003142295.1. Taxonomy (GTDB): domain Bacteria; phylum Desulfobacterota; class Syntrophia; order Syntrophales; family UBA2185; genus Fen-1135. The sequence goes on along the minus strand of PLLV01000020.1, from coordinate 4,227 downwards.
AGAAGAAGGCAATACATGTCTTGCAAAGTGCAATTGGTCTCCGGAGGGGAAATGGGGGAGAGAGGTGTGTCTCTTCAGATGTTATAACGTTTGCGCCGCCGCCAGAGGGTTGCCTGATCAACGCCGAGGATATCGGCGGCTTCCTGCAATGATTTCGCTGAAGCGAGGACGCGCCGGATGTGCATCTCCTCTATTTTGTCGAGAGAAACATGATCTCCGGGCTTGGGACAGTCTTCGGCAGTCAGCAGCTTTTCCGGCAGATATTCGATTCCTACCGACTCTGTCTTACAGAGTATTGACGCTCGTTCGATTACATTTCGCAGCTCACGCACATTTCCCGGCCAGGGATAACGGCGGAGCACCTGCAGCGCATCGTCGCTGAAGCGCTGATGAGCGCAATGATGACTTCTTCCGAAAAAGATAAGCAGTCTCCGGGCGAGGCCTAAGACATCATCTGGCCTTTCCCGGAGAGGCGGGATCTCTATCTGGATAACATTCAGCCGATAGAAGAGGTCTTCGCGGAAACGATTATTCCTGGAGGCTTCCTCGAGGTCCATGTTGGTCGCCGCAATCAGGCGGACATCCGCCTTCCGGGTCACATGATCGCCGAGACGTTCGTATTCCCTTTCCTGGATGAACCTTAAAAGCTTCGGCTGAACCGACAGCGGAAGATCACCGATCTCGTCGAGGAATAGCGTCCCTCCTTCACAGAAGGCGATTCGACCCAGATGATCTCGCACAGCGCCTGTAAATGCCCCTTTCACGTGCCCGAAAAGCTCACTCTCCAGAAGCTCCGCGGAAAGTGCGGGGCATGAGATCTCTGCGAAAGGCTTATTTGCCCGCTTGCTCCATCCGTGGATTGTCCGGGCAAGAACGCTTTTCCCCGTTCCGTTCTCTCCCGTAAGAAGGATGATGGCATCCGTCGGGGCCACCTGCTTTGCAAGTTCGATAGCCCGCTGCATGATGGGACTTGTAGTGTTGAGGTCTACTTCGGGGTTGATGCGGCTCAGATCCGCCTGGAGGGCGTCAACGCGCTGCTCGAGGGAACGGACCTCTGCAACCTTCCCTACGCAAAGTATGACCTGTGACGGCGTGAAGGGTTTCGGGATATAATCCGAAGCGCCCCGCTTTATTGCTTGTACGGCCGTATCGATTGATGCATAGGCTGTGATGACGATTATCTTCAGCCACGGCGACCCGGAAAGAAGCGCAGGGATGAGATCGAGGCCGCTTTTTGTCCCGAGACGGAGGTCCACAAAAGCCACGTCAAAGGAACGGCGGGCGTTTTCCGAAAGGGCATCCTCGTAATTGCTGACCGCAACGACCTTGTGTCCTTCCGTCTCCAGGCAAACCGAGAGGGTCTTTCTAATGTTCAGCTCGTCATCAACAATCAGAATATTCAAGGGTGACTCGGACTTTTCCATCATTCATTAAATTTCTTCTGCATCTTTTGTTATTATAGCACAAAAAAAAGAAACTGATTACGACGATCTCGATCCATCTTTCAAACAGCAATTTGAGACAGGATCACCACATGTCCTCTATATACCACGTAACACCTCGCGAATTTATCTATTTTTATTTTTTTAAAATAAGTCTATATTGATCCTTACACACTGGCAGACGCTGTTCATACAGGTGCAGGATTCCATGCTGCACCAATCTGCAAAGTTAACGTATGCGTGCAGGACAGAAGTATTTTCCGAGAAAATGTCAGGTGCGTCGCTTTTTTCAGGGAGGTGCGGCAGCGACCGGCTTAGTGAACACTCCGATGGAGGGATGGAGAGAAAACAATGAGTGGACAAAGGTATGAAATAGGTCTGGTCGGCCTCGGTGTCATGGGGCGCAACCTGCTGCTGAACATGGCCGATCATGGTTATGCAGTAGCGGGTTTCGACAAAGACCCGGCAAAGGTCAAGTCTCTCGCCGCGGAATCCGCAGGCAGGAACATCCGGGGAACGAAAAACATCGAAGAATACCTGAATCTCCTGAAATCGCCGCGGGCCATCATCATGCTCGTCCCTGCAGGCCCCCCTGTTGATGATGTCATCAGGGACCTCCTCCCCTATCTGAAGGCGAACGATATCCTTATCGATTGCGGCAATTCCCACTTCACCGATACCAACCTGAGGCAAAAGACTCTGGCAAGAGCGGGGATCCGGCTTCTCGGCGTGGGCGTCTCCGGTGGAGAGCATGGAGCCCGCCACGGCCCGAGCATCATGCCCAGCGGGCAGCCGGAGGCCTATGAAAGGGTGCGGCCTCTGTTCGAGGCAGTCGCCGCCCGCGTCCAGGAGGAACCCTGTGTGGCATACCTGGGGCCGGGCTCGGCGGGACACTTCGTCAAGATGGTCCACAACGGCATTGAATACGGCCTCATGGAACTCATCGCCGAAACCTATGACCTGATGAAGCGGGGAATTGGCCTTACGGACGATGAACTGGCCGGGGTATATGAGAGCTGGAATGAAGGATCTTTTCATTCCTACCTTCTGGAGATCACCGCCCATATCTTCCGCCATGTGGATGAAAAGACAGGAAAGCGGCTCATTGACGTCATCCTTGATGAGGCCCGTCAGAAGGGGACCGGAAAATGGACGTCCCAGACAGCCATGGACCTTCAGGTCCCTGTTCCCATAGTTGATGCCGCTGTCTCCACGCGCGACCTCTCAGGCTACAAAGCGGAGAGGGAAGCGGCAAGCCGAGCTTTAACAGGCCCATCCGTTGCTTTCCAGGGAAAACGGGAGATATTCATCGGCGGCCTGGAAAGGGCTCTTCAGGCCGCCTTCATCATCACCTACGCCCAGGGAATGGCCATCCTCCGGAAGGCCTCGGACGCCTACGGTTACAATCTGAACCTGGCCGAAGTAGCCCGAATCTGGCGGGGGGGCTGCATCATCCGCGCGGCTGTGCTGGAGGATATCCGCGCGGGTTACCAAAACCGCCCTGATCTCCCCAATCTGTTTATGGATCCCCGTCTGGGACAGCAAGTGGCGGCATGCCAGCACGACCTGAGGGGAATGGTATGCTCCGCGGCGAACCTTGGAATCCCGGCTTCAGGGATGATGGCTGCCCTGGCCTATTTCGACAGCTACAGAAGCGCCTGGATGCCGACAAGCCTCATCCAGGCCCAGCGTGACTATTTCGGAGCACATACCTATGAACGGGTCGATGGAAAAGGCGTCTTCCATACGAAGTGGGAGGAGGACTGATTCATGGAAAAGTTAACGACCGGAAATCCCGTGGCCATCGTCATCTTCGGCGCCGGGGGCGACCTGACATGGCGCAAGCTGGTTCCCGCGCTTTACAGCCTCTATAGAGATCAGTGGCTACCGGAGCGCTTCGCCATCATCGGAATGGACCTCAAGAATATGAGTGACGATGAATTTCGACAGCATCTCCGGGGAGGCGTTGATCAGTTCTCCCGCCAGGACAAGCCTGATGACGCATTATGGCAAAGTTTCGCCCCGTCTCTAACTTACCGGGTGGCCGATTTTACCGATCCCGAGAGTTATGCTGCCCTGGCAATGCACCTCGCGGAATTGGACCGGCGGTGGAACACCGAGGCCATCAGGGTTTATTACCTGGCCACGCCTCCCAAGATGATCGAGGTCATCCCCAGGCAACTGGGCGTCGCCGGCCTCGCACGGGATTGTGATAAGGCCCGCATCGTAGTGGAAAAGCCCTTCGGGCGGGATCTCGCCTCCGCCAGGGCCCTGAACAAGATTCTTACTACAGCATTTGATGAATCACAGATTTTCCGCATCGACCATTATCTGGGAAAGGAAACTGTGCAGAACATCCTGGCCTTCCGCTTTGCAAATGCCCTCTTCGAGCCGATATGGGATCGCCGATACATCGACAATGTCCAGATTACAGTGGCGGAGCAGGTGGGGATCGAGCACAGAGGGGCCTATTACGATAAGACGGGTGCCCTCAGAGACATGATCCAGAACCACCTCATTCAGATTCTCTGTATGATAGCCATGGAGCCGCCGGTTTCCTTCGACGCTGATGAGGTTCGCAACAAGCAGACCGATGTGCTCCACGCCATCCGCCCCATTCTTCCGGAGCATGTCCACGAAAATGCCGCACGCGGGCAGTATGGCGCCGGATGGATCGAAGGGGAGCATGTCCCGGCATACCGTGATGAGCCGGGAGTGAAACCCGATTCAGCGATAGAGACCTTTGCGGCTGCCAGGTTTTTCGTCGACAACTGGCGCTGGCAGG
>PLLV01000076.1 GCA_003142295.1 Syntrophaceae bacterium | reverse complement strand
GTAACAAGCATCATAACGTTTATATTCAATGTCATTGAATTATGGAAAAGGCAAATGACGGCTGTCAGGATAACGAGCGGGTATGCCCTTTGCCGAATGTCGCCTGCAATCCGAAGCGAACTCAGTGGGAATAATATTCTCTTATATAGCATGTAAGAAATAATCCCGCCGTAGGCGACGACGATATTGACTAAATCAACATGTGACGATCCTCCCGGGAGACGCTGCGAGCTCCACCTGCCAAAAATCAGATAGAGGTAGTTCTCCGGCTTTAAGAGTACCCTGTAATCGAAAAACTGCGCAACATATTGTGGATTCTTCAAATTCTCGAGCAATCTGTCATATACACGGAATGCGGTGTCGCTGAAGTACAGAAGAATCGGTATCATGAGGATTATTAATGTAGAAACGAAGATAGAAGTGAAGTTCCTTCTCGTATAAAATTCATAGAAGATGATTGTTAAAATAAAGGCAATGATTGCCGTCGTGGACCGGCAAGATATAAGCAGAAAAACTGAAATCAATGTGAGAACGAAGTGCACTACGGTTAACTTCTCCCTCGACGATACATAAAAGAATGTAGCCGCCATTGAAATCAGGACGGGCATGGCCAATATATTCCCCAGATAGCCTCCTGTTCTATTGGTAAGGCCAGTGTGACGAATATCGTCAAGGTTAAGGAGAGCGTTATAGTCAGGCGATGATACGAGGAAGTTGGTATAATTACATAGCAGCTCATAATTGGGCGCTTTGAAGCTCAGGCCAAATCGCGCGGGATGCAAAACAATGTTTTCTGCAAGCAGGTAGATCGTTGAAATAGTGAAAAATAAAAAAACCGCCTTGTAAAAAAAAGCTTCATCGATTTTTTGCATAGGGCTGAACAGGACGGGCAGGAAAAATAGAAGTAATGTGTTGTAGAGGAGGACATTGTCTGCTTTAAAGAGGGCAAAAGCCACACCAACGAAACCAAAAACGAACAACACGATGTCGGTTCTTCTCGGAAAATACAGGTAGTTCGCTATTAAATTCAGCAGAACGAAACATGACATGATGATAAACAGGAATGGGATAACGATAACCGACAAATTGACGCCAAAAAGAGATGACCACATGAAAGAGATCACACCTTTGAAGGGATAAAAGACGATCAAGCAAAAAGTCATATATAGGACGAGAGATGAAAACCTATTGTCGGTCATATCGAGCATAGATGAGGATTTTGCTTCATGTATATGAGACAAGCAGGGGGTCCTTTGCCATTTCTTTTACGACTATATTCAAATCTTCGGGGGTGTCCACACTGTACGTCTCACAATCCGACAACACCATCTTAACGCGATAGCCGTGTTCCAGAATCCGCAGCATATCCACCGATTCCACTATTTCCAAAGGCGTCGGGGCCATCCGGTTGAACTTTAATAAGAAGTCCCTCCTGAAGGGGATGATGCAGACCTGCTTGAACATGGGTACAACCCTGGCCCCCTTTTTCCGGGAAGGGATGGGCTCCCGGGAGAAATAGAGGGCATACCCGTGCTGGTCGACGACGACCTTGACCTCGTTGGGGTCTTCATGCTCCCGCCTGTTCTTCAGCGGGGCCATGAGATTGACCACCTCGACAGCAGCATCTTTCAAAAAGGGGGCTACCGCCCAGTCAATCATTTCCGGCACAAGCATGGGTTCATCCCCCTGGATCATGACAACTATATCCACCTTGCATCCCGTCTCTGCCTCGATCTTGAGGAGACATTCCGCTGTCCGATCCGTGGCCCTTTCATGGGTATCGGCGGTCATCACGGCCTTGCCGCCGATGGATTCAATGTAATCGGCAATCTCCCTGTCACAGGTCGCCACATAGACTCCCCTGAGGGAATCACTCATCTTGCTCCGGTAATATACGTGCCCTATCATGGGCACGTTGTGGATCATGGCAAGCGGCTTTCCGGGAAAACGGGAAGAGGCCATGCGGGCCGGGATGATACCGATGATGTTGTGCTGATTTGATCCGGTGTCTTTCACTGATTAAACCCCATTCATCCTGAGAATCGCTTTTACCACCTGGCCGCTCTTATGCTGGATCCAGGCCGCTTCGTAATCTTCCAAGGGAAAGATATTCTGAATCAGGCTCTCCAGGTCCAGTTTGGCATATTTAGCAATCGCCTGGGTAAAATCCAACTTTGTACTTCCCACGGAACCGACAACGGCCTTGTCAAAGGCGACGAGATTCTCAAAGTTAAATTCAACCGACCCGTAGGGGAGACCAAGGAGCAGGATCTTCACTCCCGTGGCGCTTTCGCAAAGCGCCTTTTCCAGGACATCCGACTGCCCCGTAGCTTCGATGATGTAATCGAAATCTTTCAACCCGGTTATTTCCGTTCGGCCACTGATGCTGCCTTTCTTGATACCTTTGATCCGCAGGGGGTTATGATCGAAGGCCGTCACCTCATGCCCTTTGGAACTCATAAGCTGGGCGCATAGATTACCGATCGTGCCACAACCCAGGACGGCCACTTTTCCGGGCCTGTTGTCTTCCCCCCGGAGCAGCTTGTTCACCCCACGGATGGAAACGGCCAATGGCTCAATGAGGCATGCCTTTTCCAGGGAAGCATCATCAGGCAGTTTATGGACGAATCTCGCCGGTATCTTCAGGTATCGCGAATAGGCGCCGTTGAAATTTAGAACGCCTACTTCTTTCCTCTCTTTACAGCTGATTGGTTGGTTTTGCCGGCAGTGCTCGCAGGCGCCGCAACCTAGGATACACTCGCCGACAACCTTGTCACCTGCATTGAGCCCGTGGACGCCTTGCCCGGCAGCGGCGACAATCCCGCTGAATTCATGCCCGGGGACAATGGGATAGGAAGCCCATCCGGATTTGTAATAATCCAGTTTGCCATCGAGGATATCCAGGTCCGTCGAGCACACGCCCACGTAACTGACGCTGATTAATACTTCATCCTGGGCAATGGCAGGAATGTCTCCTTCCTCGATGCGATGCTTATTTTCACCGCTGATGACGATGCTGCGATTTTTCCCCGGGAAGTAAAGTTCATTTCTTAGGAACTGGTTTAGACTTCCGGCGTGGCGATAGCCGTTACGGCATCCACAGTATTCGGCGTATCGGTAAGGGATACTCGTCAATATCTTTTTCAGGGGTTTCTTCTGTGAAAAACCGAAGTACATATCCTTCAGCACGGCCAACATATAGACGATGGCCATTTTTCCTGCTTTGAAGTGATAATCCGGGAAGATCGTCTTATAGGCGATGGCCTCCCTCTTGAAACGATTGTATATCTGCCGGTAGGTCTCTTCATGGATATGATAAATGACTGCGTCAGCCCTGTAATAGATGTAGAAACCCTTTTTTTGAATCCTGTGGGCCCAGTCGATATCTTCGATACCGGGCAGTTTTTCATCATAGGGAGTTTCAATCCAGAGAGACTTTCTGATGGCGGCGTTGGCATTGTTTCCGAAGGACTCTTCCACAAGGATTCTGGACTTTTCCCCGAAATTATTCCGCATATCCTTTTCTTCGGAGATCTTTGTCACGTCATTTCCGATCTGACGGCCGTAAACCATGCCGATCTTCGGATCTTCAAAGGGTTTGATGATGTTGCTCAGCCACCTGTTGTTCAGGGGATAGGTATGGGCGCTCACAAACACGAGATATTCCCCCGCGGCATTTCTGCAACCCATGTTCAGCGAATAGCCAAAGGAAAAGTCCTCCTTCCGGACATTGACAATTTTGACGGGGTATCGACGGGCGATGTCAAGGGTGTTGTCTGTAGATCCCGAGTCTACGATGAGGATCTCCCTGTCTTTGTACTCCTGAGCCAGTATCCCTTCGAGAAGCCGGGTCAGGTGCTTTCCCTCGTTAAAAGTCCTTATGATGATGGATGTCTCAACCGGATTCATAACTCGACCTCAGCAAAAAATGTGGGTGCCGTATGTTTTCATCATAAGGGATTTCTCCCCCGTTTCAGACCCTCCAGGAGGTTCTTGAGGGAGTTTTCGTGGACATGTTCCCATGCTCCGGGACTGCTGTTGGCATTGTGCGGAGCAAGAAGGCAGTTTTTCATCTTTCTCAGGGGACTGTCTTTTGAAAGAGGCTCTTCTTCGAAGACATCCATGGCTACCCCGGCGATCTTCTTCTTTTTCAGAGCGCTGACCAATGCCTTTTCGTCAATAACAGGACCCCGCGACGTATTGATAAGATACGCCGTCGATTTCATCAGGGCAAACCCCTTCTCACCGATAAGGTGAAAGCTCGTGGGGTTGAGATCGCAGTTAAGGGTAACGAAATCGGACTGCTTTAGCAGGGCCACCCGGGAAACCATCTCCGTCTTTGTCTCTTGAAGAAATGCCCGATCTACGGGAACAATGTCATTGCCCAGGGTTTTCATGCCGAAGGCGACTGCCCGCCGGATGACGGCCTTCCCAATGTTGCCAACACCGATGACGCCGAGTGTGCATTCCTGCAGGGCCACACAGGGCTTCTTCTCCCACGCGCCTGATTTCATCTCTTCTGAACTCCAGGGAATCCGCCGGGCGAAACTCAGGACATAGCCGAGCACTGAGTCCGCGACAGGATTCGTGAAGGCGTTTGGCGTATTATATACCGCAATGCCCAGTTCCCTGGCCGATTCCCGGTCAATGGAATCAACGCCTGTTCCCCACTTCACGATGACTTTCAGTTTTTGCGCTCTTTCCAAAACCTTTTTCGTGAAGCGGTCATCTCCACAGATTACCCCGTCGATGTCAGTGACAAGTGCAAGAAGCTCCTCTTCACCCAGCCTTTCATTTACGAAAGGGATCACCAGTTCAATCCCGTGCTCTTCGAAGAAAGGCTTGAACCGGTCTATGACCGGCTGCATATAGGGAGCGGAGATCATCACTTTCCAGCGCATACGACCTTTTCTCCAGGATAATTTGTCATCGGGCTCAACATGAGATATGAAATTGTTCCCTCACGGCAGTCAAGAACCTTTTGCCCGGGTTTTCTGAGGTGTCATAAAACATGTCGCGAATGGGCTTGCTCCAGAATGGCCGCAGCTTTGCAGCGGCGGCGCCACTCCCGAGGAGATCAAGAGCCCTTTTCATGGACGTACGGCCATCAACAAGGATGACGGCATCGGGGTATTCCGTCAT
>PLLV01000001.1 GCA_003142295.1 Syntrophaceae bacterium | reverse complement strand
GTTGGCCAGGGGAGTTCCGTTCTAATTTGATTGGTTCAATAAGCGTCAATATTCCAATCAGAATGGTTGTGAATTTGTAGGAGGATGAACCGATGAAGACATTAAAAGAATTGCATCAAGTCTATGATCCCATGAGGGCAGCAATGGCAAGAATCCCTGATGATCCTGAGATCGAAAGAGGACGATTGAGATCACAAGAGGAAGAGGACAAACGGAAGGCAGAGGCCATCAAAGATTTCTGCTTTAAATGCAGGAGAAAGGATTGCAATGCTTGCTCATTCCTTGAATTCATTGACGGGACAGGCAATCCCTCTCCTCAGACATTTAGAAGCTTCTGCCATGCTTGCATGACCGATCAGGGATTGACGGTTGAGCATTGCCAAGAATATTCTTGCCCTGTTTATCCATACTCTGTCAAGAAATCGAGAGAACAATTGATGAAAGACATGGGCGGATGAAAGGCATCTCACCTTTGACAAATGAGATCGGCAACCCGGGCTGATCTTTTCCGCCCTAATGATTGAACCGGGAACTGGGGAGGGGTTGGAATCCCGGCCAGCCTTCCCCTTTAAATAATCTATGTTGATGTTGGCAGGGTATAATAGGATATGAGGGATGAAGCCGGGAAAAATTCATCCCTGAATGATGAGGGGATAGGGCAGATCACCCGAACAGCCGGACTCCTTACGGCCTTCCCCTTATCAAACTAAATAGGAGATACCAAAGGAGGGTATCAAGATGAGAAAGAAACAGGAACCCACTCAATCTCCATCCACAGGGAAATTCTCCTCCATCCTTGAGTCCGGCACAATGGCCACAATGACAATCATCCGCAAGGATGGGATGAGTGCCATTGTAAAATTTGATGTTAATAAATACGGAAGATGGACACCAGCAATCGCAGAGCACAATTTGAAATTAGCATATCTGGATGGAAAACTGCTTGGATTGATCGATGGCCTCTGCCGGAACGATGGTGTCTGCGTGGCGAGCAATGCTTATCTTGCCCGTAAGTTGCATGTTACAATCGCCTCCATAAAGAAAAGCCTTACCCATCTGAAGAAGTATGAATACATCGACAGAGAAGTTAAAAGGAAAGGGAGGAAGATTGTTAAGCGTTATATAACAATCAATCCTGCCTGTGTCGAGAAATTTAAGAGATTGGTTTTTGAAGAAATTAAAGATGAATTTATGGAATGAGGGTTAGACGATTTCGTCTTTCACATAGGATAAAAATTTATCCGAACCCCTTTGACTTGGGATAAAAATTTATCCTACGGTTAGGATAAAAATTTATCCAGATAATATAGATTAGAGATTATAGATTAAAGTCTTAATATAGATTTTCTTAGTCTTCTAAAGAAGACTAAGTAATACAAGCTCCGCTTCGCTTCGCTTGTACTCTTGATCATCATTTTCAAAAACCCTTCCAGCAATCCCCTCCGGGGGAAAGATTGCTAAACAAAAACCTTGCCTCCCCAAAGAACCTTGCCTGATCTGAAAGAACCCCTTGCCTGTTTAGAAAAGGCCTTCCCTTGTTTTAATTTCACCTCCCTATAACCCCCTACAATCGATTAAACCCATTTCCCCACCCCTTCTGCCATTAATGCTGGTAAAATAAAGTCTCTCCCCTTTTTTGTCGATGTCGATATGCTGCCTGATCTGTCTTGCTTCCTCTTCTGATAAAATTTCCCTGACATCTTGAAGACTGATCATAATTTTAGAAGGAGATATTTCCTTGAATGTTGTTTTTACTGAGAAAAAAATTTGCAAAAAATAATCGAAAAAAGTACTTTGAGCTGAACGGGGTCGTGTGGTATGTTGTGTCGTCATGAGTTCTCATGACAACCCGTTACGCATCTCATCGCGGGCTTGTAGCGATGACCCCCCACCAACATCTTGAATAATGAAGGTCGTTCTTTATCAAGAATAGACCTTAAGGCGTGATAGTGTTTTATGCAGAAGGAATAATTTTATAAATTTATAAGGAGGTAATGAATCATGGATGGAAAACAAGAGATAAGGAATCGTAACTGGGAAGATGTTCATAAATGGTTTCTCGAAATTGTCAGTTCAGATGCGGGTAAAATCGAATCTCTTTCTGATAAGGGATATGACAATTGGCTGCTTTCCCTTTTCGCTCTCGCCGGTGTCGACAAGATTGACCTTATCATGAAAAAAAAGAAAGGGGTTGAGTATATTCAGCGTGTTATTGAACTTGCTTATCATGAGGCTGGCCATGCTTTTATTGTCTGGCGGCATGGTTGGGATTTCGGTCGTTTAGGGATATCCCTGATTCCTCTATATGGGTCAGGTGTGTGTCAATCCTCCCGTAATTCCGTGATGAAGGAACTTACTGGAGAGTGGAGAGAATATAGTCTTGTGTTGAAGCCCTTACCTCCTGAAGAAGCTCGACTTGAATTCTCGTTGGGGGGAATGGCCGCACAGAATATATTTAGAAACATTTATTCCATGAAACCTCTTAATATCAAAATTGCCGTCGCGGATTATTATGGTGCTATCCATAATGCGAGGCGTATGCGTCGCCCCACTCTCAAAAAAATGGAAGCGAGGATGATGCTTCTAAAGAAATATGACGAGGTATCAGAATTGATGAGGAATCCGAATAACTGGGCAGCTGTCACCGCAATTGCTGAAGCTCTCCTGACATATGGGTATCTGGATCACACGACCGCTTGCGAGATCATTTCCCGGATTGATCCTCCTCGACAGGCTTGCTGTAAATGAAAACGACTTTTTCACATGGATAATGAATGAAAAGGTTGTTTGTGGGCTGAAGTGTTGTGGATTGTATGAATAAAAATTATTGCTTTTGTGTAGATGTCCGCAAAGGGGAGAATCGTTCGTTTATAATTCATTTCGCTTGACATAGATATTTGTTTGGTATTTCATTAAGTCCTATCTCATTTCAAGAGATAGCATCTCGGTAACGCCAGGCAGAGATATTGCATTGCGTCTGAGTTGTTAGTTTTTTCATATTAACCTCCAATCAAAAATGTCTAACAACCGGCTCAACCCGCCCGGGGGGAATATAATAAATATGTGATATAATTGATTGTATATTGAAATTATCGTTAATATGGTTTTGACGCTTGCAATTGGTTTGTAATACGATATATTATATAAAAGAATTGATAATTTAAAATGATCATGGCCGGTGAGGTGAATGATATGAGTAAAGAGCATCGACAGAACTTAATGAAGGCAATTGAAGAAAGCACAGCATCCCGTTTAATTTGTTATGTGACGGGAGACCGTAGAGGTATGGAAACAAAGATTGCTGGAGATATAATTCCGTTAATTTATGATCACTTGAGAGATATTGGACGGGTCCCCAAAATCAGTATATTTATATACACTGTTGGTGGGGATTCGCTTGCAGGTTGGGGAATAGTTAGCTTAGTCAGAGAATTCTGCGATTCATTATCAGTTATTATCCCCTTTAGGGCGCTCAGTTGTGGCACTTTAATTTCATTGGGTGCAGATGAAGTGATAATGCTACAGGGGGGTCAATTGAGTCCTGTAGATCCTTCATTATCGTCACCATATAATCCTTCTCCTCCTGGGCAGGCTCCGGGGCAGGTGATGTTGTTGCCCGTTAGTGTTGAGGATGTTTTAGGTTATTTAAAATTAGCTACGGAAGAGGCAGGTATCAAGGGAGACGAAGGTAGAAGTAAAATAATGGCCGTTCTATCTGAGAAAGTTCATCCGATGGCCCTAGGTGCTGTATATCGATCACGGCAGCAAATACGTCTGCTAGCCGATAAACTTTTATCAATGCATGAGGGTGACTCAACGAAGAGGGCTAAACTGGTAGATGCTTTGACAAAGGAACTTCCTTCACATCAATATTTGATAGGCAGAAAGGAAGCTAAAAATGAATTTGGGCTCAAAATTTCAGAACCATCTCCAGATGTGGACAAACTTATTTGGGAACTGTATAAAGATTATGCAGAACAACTACAATTAAACGAGCCATATAGCGCAGAAGCTATATTAGGTACAAATGCTGCAATGACCGCCACATTCGACAGGGCGATAGTTGAGTCTCTTAAGCCGGACGGGGTCACTAGAACGCACGTTTTTAGAACAGAGAAAGAAATTAGAAGAGTTCAATCAACACAACCTGGAATACCCTTTCCATTTGTTGGAATTCAGGAGCGTATAATCAGAGATAATTGGATGGAAGTTTAAGGAGGAGAGAAATGGGAACGACTGGGGGTTTGGTTTCTGCATATCAGGTTTTGGATTGTAGCGCTCAAAGGATTTTAGCGCGCAATCTCGCTACTACGGGTGCTGAAGAGGTTTTTGTAAAAGAGGTATCACTACCCTATATGTTGAATCTACGTGAGTACGAATTGGTCCATATTAAAGTGCCCTTTGAGCAGGATAAACTTGCCTTTGCGGTACTGATGAATAGGACCCAAATTGAAGTTCTTCCTGGCAATATTCTGGGGATAACTCGTGAATCTCTTAAATTCTTGGATCAAGCAGGGATTTCTTACAAAGTGGTAGAATGATTGTGGCGCTACGAAATATATCTGCCTCTCAAATTCAATGATGGTCGTGCAGTCCCAGGGGAACTTTTTACGCAAGTACGAGATGAACTCCTTGAAAAATATGGGGGGCTGACACTTTTACCCCCAGATTCACCTGTAGAGGGTTGGTGGAAATCAGAGGGTGTTCTATATAAGGATGACATTGTAATTTACAAAGTTACGACTGATGATGATGAAGATTTATTTTTCATACAATACCAGAAAGAGTTAGCCCACCGTTTTGATCAAGTAAAAATCTGGATAGAAAAAATTCCCATCTACCCGTTACGATAATTAAGTACATAATGCTTGAGCTACTTTAGGAGGCAATTATATGCAGACAGATTCTCCTCAATTCTGGAGTGATCATATGGTTGCTAGATTTCGTGACTATTGTTTTCCCGAATACGATAGGACAAGCCACAAGCCATTTCCCTGATCTTCTTATCTCCTTATCCCCCGTATCTATCCAAATTTGTTATCTCCCCGCCTTGGCTTCTTTCCAGCCAATCTCACACAAGTTGTTGAATTCGCACAAAAATAACTGAAAAAATTTCTTTGTAAATATCAGAATAGTTGGTATTAAGGAATCAAAGATGGTCATTTAATAGACACACAGGGAGGGCAGAAAAATGGACAAGAACGTATTGGCAACGATCAGGGAAATGGACATTCTGACAATTCATCATGATTGTTGTGGGAACTTGTATATCTGGATTCCTAATCAAGAGGGATGGGTCGAGTATGAGGTTTCCGATAATTTCGCCGAGGCATTGCGTCAAGAATTGAGAACTGCCGTAGCCATCGTCGTTGCCTCCGAGCCTCCTTATCCCGGTTGTGAGGATGAGCAAGATCGTTTGGACATGATTGAGACTTACAACAATGCAATCCGAAAAATTGAATCCTGCTTATTTGAACAGGCAATCGAGGAAGTGCAGGAAAACATATGTTGCCAAACCTCAATCTGCGAAAGGAAGGGAGGAATAACAAATGGGGCATAAGAACGGCGGGCCTCGCCCATACGGAAAAGATGAGAGGGAAAAAGAAATCCTCGCCTATATCCTCCATGCCCGGAGGCAGATCAATGGCCACAAGAGAAAGACCTTCAGAGAGATTGCCGAGGATTTGAATGTGAAAGGGCTGTTTCCCCGGAATGCCTTCAAGTGGAATGATGTGTTGGTTTTTTATGCCCATAAAACAGCCACAGAAGGAGGGTTGAAAGATGGATAGAATGGAAAATGCAATCCATGAGGCCGGGCATCTTGTGGCTTGTCATTATGCCAAATTTGAAGTCACAAAAATAAAGACCGATCATCTTGAAATAATTTTCCCTCCCCTTCCACCCAAAAAAGAACCATGGGATGAACCCGGATATGAAGGCCGGGTTTATGCTTCTGTCCCCTATGAGGAAAGAATCCTCAAATGGTTGTGGAGTCATATTCATGTTCTCTCTGCCGGATTTGTTTCTGAATTTTTGTATCTTGGTGATGCCTTTTGGAAGAGCAATCCGAGATCGTTGATAATGAAAACCTCCGACATGGCAAAATTGAATGATCTGACTCTTGGAAAGAAGATTTCACGAAAGTCAATTGAAACCGCCCTCAAGGAGTTTCATGGATTTTTGTCAAGCCCGGAAATATGGGGCAAGGTCATGATGCTTGCTGATGAAATCATCGACAATAAGAATCTTACAAAAAAAGATGATGTGTTTGGGCAGGTGTTCAAATTCCTGATCATGAAGACCAAGAGGCAAAGGACTCCTCAATATAATGCCTCCCCATTAATCGAATTTTTACTGACAGAGTTATATAGGAATTGAAAAGAATGGCCGACAAAAAACGAAAAAATTCAGGCGGGAAAAACAAGGATAGCAAGGAAAAGAGATACTACCCCCCTTGTACAAATAGAATCCATCTTAAAACGCATGAGGATTGCCGCAGGCTTTTAAGTTCGGTTATCAACGACCTGAGACAACAAAAGATTGACCCATGTGTGGCGAAAACAATGATCTATGGCCTTCAGACTTTGTTACAGGTCTTTGAGGCTCAACTTCTGGATACGGATATAAAAGAGTTGTTGGAGTTTGCCCGATTGAAACAGCAAGGAGGGAAAGCATCTTGTCTAAGAGTTTGAGGGCAGTTGTTGAAGAGTTGAAAGAATTGTTCAAGCCGCAGCCCTTCCCTCATGAGAAATGGCAGGCTGCTTTGTTGGAGATGGATCGCCTGACCGCTCCGCCTCCTCCCAAAACAACAAAATCTGAAAGAACAAAACAAATATTTTTCAATAAGGAGGAAATAATATGAGCTACAAGAGAAAGATTGTGGACAAGCCCCAAACGCAGCATCAACTTGAAACTGCTTTTGGTCATTACGGCCAGCTTAGTCTTGAACATGATCAAGGCTGGATTTTTGAGAAGTTGAGAGAGCTTCATGAGGATGCAACATTTTCGCTCAGTCAGTTTTTCAATGTCGCCCAGTCTGTCAAGAAGATGGATGTGTCAGAATTCAAGAAGCATATCGCCGATGCAAAAAGAACAGAACCAATTATCAAAGGCAGAAAGGCATTACTGACCTTTCTGAAAAAGCATATCTCAAAAGCAGAGAGTGATGTCAAGGCTGTCCAGAATAAGATTCTCCGGGAAACGCAGCCGGATGATCCGAGTGATCCTGTGGCGAAGATGTTTCAATTCATGAAGAATCAGGAAATCCGAACCAATTTGAAAAGCATCGAACCGAAAAATCGCAGGGCTGCGATTGCGGGGAATTTGGAACGCATCCGGGCTTGCATAACAAATCCTGATTCCTCCGATGTGATCGTTGCTGATTCAGCCCTGATCGAAATGCGAAGAGAATATGCTTTCTCTCAAGATCCGTCATTGATCGATGAGGAAAAAGATTATCAAGAAATTTATAAATCTGTCAGGACAAGGGCGGGAGAAATCAACGCAACCTCAATCAAGATTTTGATGGATGCAGGACTTAAAGATGATCCCCTGCCTCCCTCAGAACACTTTGAAGTTTTTACTCCTCAGAGTGATTACGAGAAGGCATTGGCAGAGAAGAGAATTCTGGCCTATCAGAGAGAGCAAACAAAGATTGCCAAGGACAAGGAATTTGAGGAACGGAATGCCGGGGTCAATCTTGATATTGAGAAACGCAAAAAGAGACACGCAGCATAGGCACCTCCTTGGAGTCCTCGGCGGGTTAGCGTTCGTGAAAGGCCACACGGCGTTATCTCCGCCGGGGTTTTATAAATGATCACTTTGTCAAGATAGGGTGTATAGTAACAATAGGAGGATCAAAAAATGAAAAAAGTTCTGTTGATTGCAATCATATCGTTGTTGATAGTCGGATGTGCTGCCGTCCCCACATATGATAATTTCATCACCCAGCCGCAGAGCATCTACCCCTCTCCGACTGCCGGAAAGGCTCTCGTCTATTTCTACAAGGAGACCTCCATCGAGGGCGCACTCTATTACATAAGGCAGGGTGACAAGATCATCGGAGCGGTAGGCCCGGAGGGATATTTTTTCCTTGAGTTTGAACCGGGTGAACAGTGGTTCTGGGCGGAAGTTACGGACGGATTCTGGGACGTCAAAAAATATTTCTCCCTGAAAACGGAAGCCAACCACACCTATTATGTACTCATGTCATGGGAGTTCGGCTTCTTTTATGCCAGACCGCAATTCCAGACTGTTCCTGAGGAAATCGGGCGGGCGGCAGTCCGTAACTTAAAATATACCACTCTTAGGTAAGAATAAAGGTTTCCTTTAAAGGGGTCTGAATAGCTATTAAGAAAAGCGTTGATTATTTTATAATACGTTCATAATCTTTTCCCAAGGATAAAACCATTTCTTAAAAAGGAGGCCGGGAAAGATGAAAAAGAATATCAAACAGGAAAAGAAGCAGATCAGGAATATCGGTTATTTGCGAGTCAGCACTCAAGATCAGGACAACGAAAAGAACAAGGCCGACATTCTATCATTTGCCAATGACAAGGACTTTGGCAAGATCGAATTCGTCGAGGAGATTTGCTCCGGGAAGATTTCATGGAAGAACAGAAAGATCAATGCTGTCATCGATGAGCTTTCAGAAGGAGATAGAATTGTTGTCCCTGAGTTGAGCCGCTTAGGTCGAAGCATGCTTGACATTATCGAGCTGATCTCCATTGCCAAAAGAAAGGGAATTGCCATTTATGCCATCAAGGGAGGCATTGAACAAAGAGGCTGGGAATTAAACGGCGACAGCATTCAATCAAAAGTCATGCTCATGGTCTTCACAATGGTTTCAGAGATTGAAAGAGATTTGATCAGTCTAAGAACCCGGGAAGGCATGAGGGCAGCAAAAGCAATGGGCAGAATGCTTGGCCGTCCGAGAGGCCCCGGCAAAAGCAAGCTTGATCCTTTCAAGGAAGAAATCATTGCCCTGTTGAAAAACAGATCACCCAAAACATTTGTTGCAAAGAGATATAAATCCACAGCGGCAAATTTAGATCATTGGTTGAAGAAGAACAATATCGATGCAAAACCGAGGGAGGAGCAATCATGAAAGTTGCCGGGTATGCGAGAGTTTCAACCTCTGGTCAAGTCAAGGATGGGACAAGCCTCGAAGATCAAGAGAGAGCTATCAGGGAGAGAGCAAAAAAAGAAGGCTGGAAGATTGCAGAAATTTATTCAGACGGAGGCGTCAGCGGAGGCTCCCTTGACCGCCCTGCCCTTCAAAGAATGAGGGAGGATGCCAAAGCAGGAAAATTTGAAGCCATCCTCTTTACGAAACTTGATAGATTTGGAAGGTCTGTCAGGGATGTTCACAATCTCTTTTTTGAATTCAAGACTGAACAGGGAATCGATTTAATTTGTCTTGATGATCCGAGCATCAACACAGGCGGAAAGATGGGAAACATGATGCTTGGCATTCTATCCAGCTTTGCTCAGTTTGAAAGAGAGATGATTACTGAGCGGACACGATCAGGCAGAAAGGCAGCATGGGACAAGGGGCAACTTCCGATAGGAGATCAACTCTTGCCGTTTGGATACAAGAAGAATGAAGCCGGGAAAATTGAAATCGTCCCTGAGCATGCAGCAATCTATCAGAAGATGGTTTCCCTTTATCTGGATGAAAGGCTAAGCAGCAAAGAGGTTGCTATCAGACTTACCACAGAAGGAATCCCCTCCCCTTCCATATTGAGAGGGAAGAAAAGGAATTCGTCAAGATGGAACTCAACCACGATACTTGATCTTCTCAGGCATCCGGCCTTTAAGGGAGAGGCCAAATACAACAAGGATATTTTTGAAAAGCGGAAGGGCAAGAAATATATGACCGCTATTTCAAGGAGGCCTGAAGAAGAATGGATTAAAGTCCCCTTCCCTGCCCTGATTACAGAAGATCGATGGCAGGAAATTCAGGACAGGATTGTAAATCAGAAACATACACCGAAAAGGAAATACAAAGGATATGAAGACAATTTCTTACTGGACGGCCTGATCTACTGCGACGAATGCGGAAGCAGGATGAAAAAGAAAGTCAAGCAAGACCTGAAAGGGAAGATCAGACTTTACTACACCTGTTACTGGCAGCATTGCAGTCAAAAGGAATTGGAGATCGCCGGAAGATCGAAGTGCATCATGACCTCAGCCCATGCAGACAAGATTGACAAGGAATTTTTCAATCAGGTTGCCAAACTCCTTTCTGATCCTGATAAATATGCGAGGGCATGGTTCAAAGAGATGGATAGCGAGGCCTTGCTGGAGAAGTTGAAAAATCTGCATCAAAAAGACAAGGAATTGTTGCATCAATTGAAAATGGGCTTTGAATTCATGAGCCATCAGAAGGCAGAACTCAAGGCCATATATGTTGAGGAATATCAGAAATGGCAAAAGGAATGGGAGAGCATACAACCTGAGATCAAGAAGACAAGAAGCCAGCTTGATGCTATCCATAACAAGGTTGATCGCTACCGGGAATTTAAAGAGGCCATGAAGTCAGGTGGGATTCGTGATAAATTCAAGCGGAGATTTGCCACACAGATAGGTTTCCAGAGGTTCATGGATAGACTGCCATTTTCCGAGAAGAGGCGCGTTGTAGAGAGTTTAATTAGCCCGGAGAGAGGCGGGAAAGTCCGGGTTGCTTATCTACGCCCCGGAGACATCGGAGAAGGCATGGAAAAACTCACTCCTGAGCAGATGCAAGAACCCCTTACAGATCGCCCTCCTCTCGTTTTTGCAGAGTTTTCGATGAATCTGGATAAGATCGAGGCAGTCATAACATCTTTAAATAGAAAGGATTTGTTAAAGAAGTCTTTGAAACAATCTAATCCTTCTCAGATTGCCGGGAGGCAA
>PLLV01000041.1 GCA_003142295.1 Syntrophaceae bacterium | reverse complement strand
ATATGATACCCACTACCACCGGCGCCGCAAAAGCGGTCACCCAGGTTATCCCCGCGCTTAAAGGCAAGATTCACGGTCTCGCCTTCCGCGTGCCCACGCCCACCGTCTCCGTTATCGACTTCGTTTGCAACACGGAAAAAGAAGTCACCGTCGAACAGGTTAACGCCGCCCTGAAGAAAGCTGCCGCCGGCTCGCTGAAGGGTATCCTTGATTTCTGCGAGGAAGAGCTTGTCAGCATGGACTTCAAGGGCAACTCCAACAGCTCTATCATCGATGGACCCAGCACAATGGTCATCGGTGGGAATATGGTTAAAATCCTGGCCTGGTATGATAATGAGTGGGGCTACAGCTGCCGCCTCGGCGACCTGGTGCTTTACATCGCCAACAAAGGTTTTTAAAAAAGTCTTTCGGTAAGGGTGCGGGATGGATACAAAAATACGTGAAGCTCTAAAACCCTGCGGCTATAAAGTTAAAACCGTGTCCATCGCGCACCTGCCGGAGATACAGGAATCCGTAGCTACACTTATACGACAGAGATTGATTAATAAACGGCTAGCTGATAAATGGCATTTTTACCGAACGCCAAATACAGAGTTGCCTGAAGCTAAAACCATCATTATCGCGGCCCTGCCGCAGGCGGTCACGCGCCTAACCTTCACTTGGCAGGGGAGGGACTATCCTGCCGAAGTCGCCCCTGGTTATTTTTCTGCGGCGGATGAAGCACGCGCCGCAGAAATTCTCAATCAAGTGCTGGGAGACGGCGGATATAAAATATCAAAAGCGCGTCTGCCTCTGAAAACGCTGGCCGTGCGTAGCGGTCTGGCAAAATTCGGTAAAAACAATCTCGCTTATGTGCCGGGGATGGGCAGCTTCTGCCGGTTAATCGCTTTCTACTCGGATGCCCCCTGCGAAGAGGATAACTGGCAGGAGTCCGCGGCTATAAATATCTGCGAAAAGTGTACGCTGTGCCTTGAAAATTGTCCGAACGGCAATATTGACGCCGAACGTTTCCTGATTCATGCGGAAAACTGCCTGGGATTTCTTAACGAAATAGAACCGGATTTTCCTTACTGGGTTCAATATCAACCGGATAGGCTGAATGCCTTTGTCGGCTGTATGCGCTGCCAGTCCGCCTGTCCGGTAAATAGACCTTATTTAAAAAATATCAAGGCTGGCCCGTCTTTCTCCGAAGAAGAGACTGCCTTGATTCTGAATAAAACACCTTGGGAGCAGTTGCCACCGGAAAGCCGGAAAAAGCTGGAGGATATTCGAGGCATTTATCCGTTAATAGCGTGTAACCTGTCTGCCCTCATGGGAAAACAGCGCCAGGCTGGGCAGAAATAGTTTTTTTATTTTCCACCTTTCAAATACTATCGGTGTAGTATACCTGAGTACTGATTGACATCCTGTCTGATAATTACCTACAATTAATCATAGTATCTGAAAGAGAGAGAAAATGAAGCTAGTTGTTATCGGCTTCGGGCAATGCGGCGGCAGAATCGCTGACGAGTTTGCCCGGCTTAATATAAGAGCACATGGACTGCGCGGGCTCAACATCATCACCGGCGCTTATGCTGTCAATACCGATATTGCTGACCTGAGCGGTCTGACTACTATCAAAGCTAATTATGACCACCGTATCCTCATCGGCAATAAAAAGACCGGCGGCCACGGCGTGGGTAAAATTAATGAGCTCGGCGCGGAGCTGGCCAGAGAAGACTCCGATAAAGTCATCGAGACTATCAGAAACGGTAAATATTTCACCGAAACCGACGCTTTCCTGCTGGTTGCCAGCGCCGCCGGCGGCACCGGCTCCGGCGCTATCGGTGTTATGACGCAGCTTATCAAAGAGCGCTATGTGGATAAGCCGGTCTATAACCTCATCATCCTTCCCTTCGAACATGAAGAGGCGACCGAAGACCGCACGGTCTATAACGTGGCCACCTGCCTGAAATCAAGCTACCTCGTAGCGGATGCCATCTTCCTGGTGGATAATCAGCGTTTCGCTATGAAAGACTCGCCTATAAGCCATAATCTTCTTAAAATTAACACAATGATTGTCCAGCCGTTTTTCAACCTGCTCTGCGCCGGTGAAGAAAAGAGACATCAGTATATCGGGGCCAAGATACTCGATGCCGGAGATATTATCCAAACCCTCGTCGGCTGGACGACGCTGGGCTACGGCCGCGCCCATACACCGGCATTAAAATCTTTTTTCAAGAGCCACGATTTCCGGGACAAGGCCACCGAAACCCAGAAAGGGATTCATGCCCTGGATGAAGCCGTCAGCGGGCTTTCTATTAAATGCAACCCGCTGGACTCCAAGAGGGCTATGTATCTCATCTCCGCCCCCGCCAGGGAAATCAATGTTGACCTGATAAAAGAGCTTGGCATGTATATTAAAAATATGGCGCCGGAGGCGATTATCCGTAGCGGCGATTACCCGAGGGACAAAGGTGACATGGATGTGACGCTGATACTCTCAGAACTAAGCGATATAGAAAAAGTCAGGAACTATTTCACTAAAGCGATTAGTCTCATTGCAGACCTCAAGAAGCGCCAGGATGGTCTGGTAAACACCCAGCGGGGGATTGACATCTCTATTAAAGATATTCCCTCGCTATTGTAATTTAATTAGTTTGAATGATTCCTTTTTCAGTGTAATAAACTCTCCGAAATAACGTCATTCCCAACTCGATTGGGAATCCAGCATTTATACATTATTTACCTGGTTACTGGATTCCCGCTTTTGCGGGAATGACAAAATAATTAAGAGTTACCGATACGCATAATAGGATTGGACATGATAAGAAGGAGTAAAGATATGCATAAACTGATGCGCCTATTAATTTCATTTTCCATCTTTTTTTTGCTTGTCGGTGCGTCAATTATTTGTGCGCAAGATCAACAGAAATTATTGGAGGACGATTTTCTTCACCAGCTCTTTCTTTCCGCTAAGGATGGAAGGACGGACAAAGAGACCTTGGTAAAAAAAATAAACAGTCTGGCAAAAGATAATTTCGATCAGCAGTATAAAGGAAATGTCAAAAACATAGAGTTAGAAGGCATCTACGAGCTCGCTAAAAACTGTTATGTGACCTGTCATACCGCGCAATTGACGAGCGGGGAGGAGGTTTTTCTATTTCATGCACATGTATTTAGTAAATTTGAAAATAATGATGTCCAGATACATGGCCATGGAAAGGAAGATCTGGCAGAGTTCGTAAAATTCATGATGATGAGCGAAAGTGGGAAAATCAAATTTATCAGATATTTTTTTAAAACGTATGCAAAAATTGAATTGCCTTTGTAAGAGAGGCAGGTTCTAAATTGCCCCTGCCGGCAATTCATGTAAAATCGAAATCAAAATCTCCCTTACATACACCGCTATCAAGCATCAGACATCTTCGTACTTGGGGTGCAACATTATACTTGATCCCAAGGCTGTCAAACCAGCACGCAAGCCTGTAGATAACACCGCATTCATATTGATCGATAGCCCCTATTCTCTTTATTCCTTTGTATGCGAAGCAGTTCCCGGGTTCAAATTGCCAGTGGAGTATGTTTTCCTTCGGGAAAGTCATGGTGATATTCATGAAACCGGGGATAAATAAATGAGCGGCCGCAACAAAGAAGTTTTTGAAATCCTGAAAATTCTCAATTTGTTTCTCCGTGCCGAGGGCCTTTTTAATCCTGTCGATCTCCACCGGCGCTAACGATTGTATTGCCGCTTTATTCAGTTCATTCGCCTTTTCTATGCCGAAGTTCTTTAAGCAGTGATAGAACCACATCCCGTCATGGGTCATCCAGCACCGATTCAAAAGGTCGATGATCTCTTCTTTTTGCAGTTCGCGCGGCATACTCATGGGAAACCTTCTTTCATTCTGTGTTTTCACAAATATTCTTGTATAAGATGGCAGTGCTGCGCATCTCACGATCTTCTCATCTGAAAGTTGGCGTGGGCAATGCAGCAGACGTTTCCCTGCTCATCCTTCAGTTCGAGATCCAAAGCCCAATCTGCCTTTCCAGTTTCATCAGCAATCTTTTTAATTCCTTCAGCCTGTTCAGGGGTCATCGATGTCTCAACCGTAATATCTGTGGTCGCAGGTCTTTTGAAGGTGATCGTAACCTCTTTCAATAAAGGATAGTATTTCCTGAGGTCGAAAGCGGAATAGAATAGGACCCCTCCCGCAAAATCCGCCAGTGAAAAGAGAGACCCGGCATATACCGTGCCGATGTGATTCACGTTCGGTTCTTTCGGCAGCATAATTTTTACGGACTGCTTTTGGAAATCCAAAATACGCATCCCCATTTTTTCGATGATCTTGATCGCCTTTTCGAGATAACTGACAAGGTCCTTATACTCATCGCTGATTGCCATTTGTTAACTCTCCTAATGTGATTTTATCTTCTCGCTCAGAAAGAATAAGTGTAGTACGAACTTGGCATGCTACCCAGGATTAAGGATTAGCCGCCATCAATTGCTGCGGTCGACTGTGCAATCTTATCTATCATTACTTGCAAGGGAAATCTACAGTGATATGGCAAGAAATATATCAAACGTTTACGGGAAGGAAGTGCGGTTAATGGTTATATCTTGTGTAGAGCATGGCTTTGTTTAGTCTTCGTTTAAAGGCATTTCTCAACAGCAGTCGATCAGTGTGACAAAAATTGTGCCCAAAGAAGGGCTAACCCGCCTGTGTCACATGAAATATCCCTCCTTTATGTTTATAAATCACCTGACCATCCATTGCTGTCATTGTATCAATACCCGACGCATATTTTTCCCCTTCCATACATACAGAGGTGTGAAGTTGGGAGCTGTTTCAGTACCGAATAATAAAAAAGCATGAATTTTACCATTCCATGTGATACAAATTCCGGCGGCAGGTATTCGAATCCGCCGGTATCATGGGGATGATTTCGCCTGCTATCGGATTCGCCGAGATTCTTTGCTACGGTAAGATAATATTGCCTCAAGGAATCATAAAAAGCCGCTGCCGCCATTGCGACTGGTTTATCGATACTACTCCTCAAAAAGAGGGCTTGAAAGTGAATTTAAACAGCAAGACCATTCCCGTGATTCTGTCCCATTTGTGGGCGAGTCTACGCGGAAACGGTTTGGCACAAAAGCTTGCCTGTATCGAGCCGCCGCTGCGAGCGGAGTTATTCGGCGCCGATCAGATGGAGCAGCATGGCAAAGCTCTCGCGGGCTCACACACGTTAAGCCCGGGACGCGCTCCGGATCGGCTTCTGACACGACTGGCTGAGAATGAAGGCCTCCTGATCGGCGTCCAAAAGTTGCTGACGGAGGCGGTTAAGGCAAACCGCCGGATTACACCTGCCGGGGAATGGCTACTCGACAACTTCTATCTGATTGAAGAGCAGATACGCACCGCCAGGAGGCATTTGCCAAAGGGGTACAGCCGGGAACTCCCTCGCCTGATGAATGGTCCTTCGGCTGCTCTGCCGCGCGTATATGACATTGCGCTGGAGATGATCTCACATGGCGATGGGCGGGTCGATCCGGAGATTCTCAGCAGATTTGCTGCAGCTTACCAGACCGTCACTTCCCTGAAGTTAGGCGAATTGTGGGCAATTCCTATCATGCTGCGCCTGGCGCTGATCGANNGACCCGAAGAGCCTGATTCTGGTGATCGCAGATATGGCACGATCAAACCCGCCGCTGGTGAGCTCGTTTATCGCGGAAATTACACGCCGTCTGCAGGGACAGGGTCCTGCTCTGTCATTGCCGCTTACCTGGCTTGAGCAGCGGCTGTCCGAGTGCGGCCAGACGATCCGGGAACTGGTGCAGGCGGAGAACCAACAACAGGCTGCCGATCAGGTATCCATGAGCAACAGCATCGGCAGTCTTCGTTTCCTGGGCGCGATGGACTGGAGCGAATTCGTCGAGACGATGAGCGTTGTCGACCAGACTCTGCGCAAGGATCCCGGCGGTGTTTACGGCACAATGGATTTTTCTACCCGTGACCGTTACCGGCATGTCGTGGAAAAGATAGCGAGACACAGCCGGTTTTCCGAGAGCGAGGTGGCGCGCACGGCGATCGGGCTGGCGCATGAGGGTGCGAACGGGAAAGACGGCAATGATCGCGCGGCACATGTCGGCTTTTACCTGATCGACAAGGGATTGCCCCAACTCGAACGGGCGCTGGAGGTAAGCCTTTCCCCATCTGAGTACCTTCAGAGCTGGAGCCGCCGGTTTCCTTTGCTCCTCTATCTGGGTACAATCACACTGATGACGGCAATCGTCGCCGGGGGCTTACTGGCGAAGGTGCATGTCGGTGCGTTACCGGGATGGGCAATTGTTCTGATCGTACTACTCTCAGTTCTGGGCGCAAGTCAACTGGCCATTGCGCTGGTAAACTTGCTGGCAACGCTGTTGGCGACACCCCATCCGCTGCCGCGCATGGACTTCTCCAAAGGGATACCGCCGGAATTCCGCACACTGGCCGTGGTTCCGACGATGCTCATAAGCACGCAGAATATAGAGGATCTGATCGAGGCGCTTGAAGTGCGGTTCCTGGCAAATCGGGACGCGAACCTGCACTTTGGCCTGTTGACCGATTTTCGAGACGCACAGGAGGAAACGCTGACTGAGGACGAACCGCTGTTGCGGCTTGCCCGGCAAAGGATCGAAGAGCTGAATACCAAGTACGGTCATTCCCGAGGCGACACCTTCTTCCTTTTCCATCGCCCGCGTCGATGGAATCCTCAGGAGCGGATATGGATGGGTTACGAGCGCAAACGGGGGAAACTAGCGGAATTGAATGCTCTCCTGCGCGGCGGGGAAAATGCGGGGGATCGTTTTTCCCTCGTCATCGGTGACACGACAGTCTTACCGAACGTGAAGTATGTGATCACCCTGGACACGGATACGCAGCTCCCGCGCGACGCGGCGTGGCAGTTTGTTGGCGCCATGGCGCACCCGCTGAATCGTGCGCGGTACGACGAAGATAAGCAGCGTGTCTGTGAGGGTTACGGCATCCTTCAGCCACGGGTTGCCGTAAGCCTGCCTGGCATGAACCGGTCGCGGTATGCGGCAATGTGCGGAAGCGAGCCCGGTATCGATCCCTATACGCGTGCAGTTTCCGATGTTTACCAAGACCTGTTTGGCGAAGGCTCGTTCATCGGCAAGGGCATTTACGAGGTTGATGCCTTCGAGCGAACGCTCAAAGGACGTTTCCCCGAGAACCGGATCCTCAGCCACGATCTTCTGGAAGGGTGTTATGCGCGAGCGGGGTTGTTGAGCGATGTAATGCTCTATGAGGAATATCCGCATCGCTACAATGCTGACGTGAACCGTAGGCATCGCTGGATTCGCGGTGATTGGCAGCTCCTGCGATGGTTGCTGTCAGGTGTTCCCGGCCCTGATGCGCGTCTTCAAAAGAATCCGCTCTCATGGCTGTCCCAATGGAAGATATTCGACAACCTGCGGCGCAGTCTCGTGCCAGCGGCGTTGACACTCCTTTTACTGCTGGGCTGGACGGTCTTGTCAGCGGCCTGGTTCTGGACCCTATCGGTGCTCGGAATCATCCTGATCCCTTCTCTGATTACCTCTCTCCTGCAAGCGCTTCAGAAGCCAGACGATGTGCTTATGAGTCAGCATCTTGATGTCAACCTGCACTCCGCCGGCCGGCACTTCGCTCAGGCTGCATTTACGCTCATCTGCCTTCCCTACGAGGCGTTTTTCAGTCTCGATGCGATTGTGCGCACGGGCTGGCGGATGCTAATCTCACACAAGAGACTTCTCGAATGGGATCCGTCGAGTGACCCAGATCGCCATCGCCGTACGGACCTCGGCGCCTCCTGGCGGACGATGTGGATTGCCCCCGTCCTGGCCGTAGCCGCGGCGATTTACCTGACGCTTTCGAGGCCGGTGACATTAGCGATGGCCGGGCCCATACTGGGACTCTGGCTTGTCTCTCCTTTTGTCGCCTGGTGGATCAGCCGGCCGCTTGCTCGTCGTGAAGCAAGGCTGACGGCTGACCAGACCACCTTTCTCCGGAAGCTTTCCCGCAAGACCTGGGCGTTTTTCGAAACCTTCGTCGGCCCGGAAGATCATTGGCTGCC